>DASYTA010000270.1:0-38949 GCA_036002745.1 Cyclobacteriaceae bacterium
TGTCCTTAGACAATAAAGTCTCGGGCCGTTTTGACCACAATAAATGTGAATTGGAAAATCAATTGAACAAAATAGTTCCGGATTAGTAACTGTCTGTTACTAATATTGTTAGTAACCAGCATAGGGTTCTGTTTCGAATATTTCGATAGTCTCCGAAGGGCCTGATTAATATTAAATGAAAAAAAACCAACGTTTCGGACGTATCACCAAATATAAACTTGGGTTTACTTCATCTGCCTCTTCTTGTATTCATTCCAGTTTTCCGCAACTTGACAAATGAATTTTCCACTTTCTGGTAGTAACGTAAGGGGGGTCTTTTTATGAACCTTAATTTGTGTTAATAGGAAGGTCTTCGAAATTCGTCTTTGCACATTTGGTAGATCAAGTTTTCTATACGTCAATTGTAGCTCCGCCAAAGTCGCACGATCACGTTGAATCAAATCTACTTTTCTCCTTCCAATCGCTTTTGCTACACGATTGCGCTTTGAAGGTCTGGGCTTCTGACTTTGTCGGACTAACCAATGCTGGGCATCACGTAATTGCGGTTTCCAACGGTGATCAACAATTTTTTTAACCACCCTGAAGCATACGCCAATTCTCCTTGATATTTCATTAAAAGAGAGTCCGCTTGATTTCAGCATCCGTACTCTGTCTTGAAAATTCTTCCCATAATCCAATACCCATGGCTTCCTTTGATTTTCGATATAGTCGATAAATTTGATGCCACATTCTGGGCAGGTCGCAAAAAAACCGTTCTCGGTTCCGTTGTATACCTTCAGCGATAGATAAGCTTCTGGGGGGAGTTCCACCTCATAGACTCCGCAAAAAGGGTTAATACACTTGACCACTTTGGTATTCAAGCTTTTCACATACTCGAGCACCATCAAGAAGAGAACGGGATGGACCGCTGATCTTCTGTTCATAATTGTCTCTCGAAAAACACGCTTAGGGCTTTCCAACAAGCGAGCATAGCTTGGATATTTGTTGGACATTCGTGTCCGAAGATTCTTCAGAAAAAAGTCTCCCCTTACCCAATTCTTTCGGATAATTTTAGCAAAGCCCTTTTTATCGGCGGTGTGATGGATTTCATCCAAGTCTATCTTTTTTCCTTGTAGTATCTCGACCAATTCTCGACTAAGATCTTGGGAAGAATCTGTTGATATGGCCTGGTCGTGCTGGATTACCAAATCCGCAGCAAAAATCTTCCCGGTTCCTAAATCACTTTCTGAAGGCACCCAATGAGCTAAATCGCAGTCATGGACTACGCATTTCGTCACAAAGGGAATATTATGACATCGTGTCCAAAAGGCTTCACCATAAGTTTCTCTTTGAACAGCAGCGCACAATGGGCAATAACCAAAAGACTCTTTGCGAATTTCAAGCAAGGCACCGAAGTGACGGCCTCTTGTACCTTTCAACATGTATTTCACAATGCTTTTCTTTCTTTTGGAATTTGAAAATGCTCCAATCAATGGATAAATCGTATGTTTACTCATCAGAGTTTCTATGTCACATTTTATAACGCAAGTAATTCTCTCAACAAATCGTAATAAATTGTTTGGTAGATGAAGGCTAAGCGTTGAAATTTTAGTTCCAAATAAATCAGCACAACCTTTTTTCTGAGATGAGTTTGTATGTTCAATATATCTCGCGACAATGCTATATAGTAACTCATCAGGATAAGGGTCAGGGAAATAGGCAATCATTGTTTCAATGTTTTTTTACTTTGCAATTCTAATTCTCTTAAGAAGTCTTCCAACACCAGAATTATCATTGGAAAAACTCCACCCCAATTTCCATTAATTATTCTCGGAATTTGGTGAGCAAGTAGCGGAGATAAATGGTGCAGATACGGATAATTTTGGTCAACATATCTTCGCACATCCTGAATAAAATTTCGATTTATCACGACCCTACTCGTCAACTTCTTCGCACAACCAAATTCAAGTGATCTGCGATAAATTTCTTGAGTGTCCATTGGCTTCGCGCCATTTAGAATATCAATACAACGCTGATCAAAATTTTTTAGGGGGAAATTTTTGGTAACATCAGTTATTCGGAATAATGACGCTTCGGCACTCAAAATATTTCCATCTCTCATCTCTCTATTTGACAATGCAGGTTGAACCAAATCGCATTTATGGATGGTACATGATAACACAAATGGTATGTTATGACTTCGTCGCCAATAGGTTTCTCCAAGATCTTGTCGGTCAACGGTTGAACACAGGGGACAATATTTGAAACTGTACGCATGCATACCATCAGTTTTTGCGAAAGTGAAGTCATTGTTATAGCCCTCCATATATTGTCGGATTACTTCCCTTCGCCTTGGTGATGCAAATGCGACGACAAATGGCTGTAGCGTGTGCTTGGCAATAAGTTTTTCTTGATCGATACGAATTGTACTTCGAATATTCTCGAAAAGAACGTTTACTTTTTTTGGACAGTAAAAATTCACTCTTTCTGCGTTCGATTGAAACAAGTCTGAAGTCGTCTTTGACGTGGACTTATTGCAATGCTCAGAGTATCGAGCTATCACACTATACAATAACTCATCCGGATAGGGAGTAGGAAAATAAGGTATCATAGTAAGAAGTGATACTCCAAGCGATGCAGAAAAATTAGATAAGAATTTCTTGCAAAGTCTTTACCTGACCGGCCTCCTTCAATAAGTTATAGTTATCCAAATTAGATGCGCCATTTTCGCACACATCAAGCAGGTCTCCAGTCGGTTTCTTAAAAGTCTGCGCTTGAATTGTTCCCGCGACATTCAAGTTCGCAATAGCCTCGGCCAATTTCTCAAACTTCTTTTCAATAGCCAGCACATGAAAATCCTTTAAAATCATTTTTATGCACTCGCTTAGTTGTGACTTATCCATTTCTGGCCACCTATTTTTAGCGAACTCAATCAGAAATTTTTCATCGTCTGGTCTTCCGCAGACATCTTTTTTTGATTCCTTCTTCAAACCTCGCATTAAACTTTGAGTCATTTGAACATCTGAATATTGGCTAAGAATTAAGCGATCACTTTTTGCCAACGCTTCGATGATTGGAGCTGTGCCTATCAGTTGACCTTTTACGGAGTCAAAATATTTTAACTCAATAGTTTCTGAATTGTTTGACAATGCAATGTCTTGAACGAGACAATGGATTTGAATGAGCAGTCTAAGAATTCCTTGTGATTCTCGATAGTACGCCATCATTAATTCAGGAGTTAATTCTCCTGGCGCACGTAGAACCTGATGTTTCCACAGCTGCCTCAGTACGAACTTCCACTCCTCATCATCTTCATGAAATCTGTCGACTATTGGCATCCCAATCCCCTGAATCCGGCTGGCAGTTTGAAAGTCTCCGAACAAAATGGGCGCAGCTTGATCTGTGCCAATGTATATAATCGGAACGCCAACAGTATTTGTGAGCTCCTTAAAGAAGTTCATAATTTTTCTTCGAATTATTTCATTCGAGTTTTCCAGATTATGTACTTCATCCACTACTATTAATGAGAGTCTATGCAAGATTGCTTTAAGACCGACGGTAATTATAAGGCGTTCCTCTGATTCCTTCCCGTGTTGTTGGAAGTAATTTGTTCCTAATGCTCGATCGAATTCATTGAGTATAGATAAGCATAGTTGTTTGGTAGAACCCTTAACTGTACAATCTACTTTCAAGTAAGTTACCTGACGGATTCCAAAATCCAAATGGTCGACCACCTGAGGAATCATCTGAAACACTCTGTTGACAATGGTTGTCTTACCCATTCCGCTTATTCCAAGAAACGGAAATCCAAGAACGGTTTCTCGATTAACCAATAAACTATTGGGGCAACCCTTCATGTTCCTAACTTTCTTTAACGATTTTATCCAATCTGCTGGGGTACGAGCTGTTAAACTCTCATACATGACAATGAGCATTTTAATTGTGAAGTAATAATGGAAGGTCAATGGAATAAAAAGCTTATGACGCAATTCAATCAACTGCAGCAGTCGGTCACCAAGCTCTGCCTGTGGATCAAGCGCCGGCGATTGGGCAATCCTTTGAAAAAATTCTTCTTTGCTCATGATATTTGGCAAAGCGTTCAATAATGGATTATTGTCATCTTTTTTCATACTGATTTTGTTTAAAGGTTTAGTTGTCGAAAAGTACATTCAATGTGTCAGTCAATGATGGAAGTCCGGATGAATGTGCCCTCTTCTTCGGCTCTGTTTTTCGGGGAGGACCTTTGGTCACTTCAGGATCAACTTGCGCTAAAACAGTTTCACGGTGACGATTTATTTCCTTCTTCCGGTTTTCTCGAACATTTTCGATTTCGATTTTCTTCGGTCTCCGGGCTTTCGCTTCTCTAATTATCTTATTTTGTTCCTGTCTTTTTTCTACTTCGTCATCGAGAGCCTGTCTTTTGTGTAAAATTTTCTTTTCACCAAGATCCTGCAGAAAGTTTTCCATTTCGAAATAACTCTGAAAGTTGATTTCTTGTTTGGGTTCCAATGGGATCATTTTTCCATCGTATCTCAGAAAGGTTTGCCGACAATCTGAAGGGTTGTAGGACACCTCGCATGCAGTTTTACCAAATGAGAAGTTGTGGATCAATGCATCGTACTTTTCATCGACAGGAAAAAAGTGATAAGGCTTAATAAATATTCCTTTTCTCGAAACGCTGCATGTCTTTGTCGGCAAGCAGTTTCTCCAAACAGTCGTCTTGTCGAGCTTTCTAAAATTCCCCAAACCATTCTTTTTCGCCCAATTGAAAATTTCAAGTGGAGTTGGATTAATATTGTCTCGCCTCATGTCGGGAGTGAGGGGATAGTCGTCCATCCAATGATTCTTATTATAAAAAAGAATTTCCCTGATAATTAACGCCATCATGTCGTTTAACGTGAGCGTAGCTTGCTTCCTTGAGTCCTTCGTGATTCTCGGCTCATCATTTTTGTCGATAAGCCCAAGTCCATTCAAAATACCTTTTAGTTTTGATTGAAAGACTCCCATCTGCACTTCGACCAAACTTTTCAGGTCCGGTCGATAAGATGGTGTATTGGTTAAATTGATTTTCAAGTTTTTAGTAAGAGAACTTGCTGCGTCCGCCAAAAACTCACCACGGTCCGCAATTATTTTAAACGGTACATAACAGGATGGCCATAGATCCTCGGTAATGTAAATCCCATACCTGTTGCAGAATTCAACTTTGTCTTCTGTTGTGTTTACTACACACATGCACCCAGTTAAATAAGAAGGATGTTCCGGTGTGATATAGACACCCGTTATCAAACCACTAAACACGTCAACAGTGAAGTAAATTGTTAGCCGGCCGATGTAACGGTCTCTGAATTCTGTAGATAGAACTCGCACATTATCTATCGTGCAGTCGATCATAACTTCCGACATAGGACCGAAGGCATTATCGCGCACCGTCCCTTTTAAAAGCCGTAGCCCCTTTAGGTACTTTATCGTACCCGTCCGTTTTTTTATTATTTCAATCGCATCGTTGAGTTCCCTTCCCCAATAAATGAATTGCCTCAATGATGGGGCGTTAACTCCTTTCAAATTTTCAAAAGCGAGAAAATCTACATGCGCACTCGTCAACGAATTCTTTTCATTTTCAATGTAGAACTTCTTGAATCCCTTCAAAATTTTTTCCTTCATGTCATTAGTCAGGACTAACCTTGCTATGGGCACTCTATCTTTTCTGCCAAGTGTATTCTTGGTTACTTTTTTCCTTACGCCTACTGCTCCACATGCGCTAAATCCGGGAAGCACGGCGTTGTCATCACATCCATGCGCCCAATATTGTTTTAGCAATTCAAATAGAACGGACTTTTTAAGGAAGCCTTCTTTTCTTGACAGAAAATTGATTGCCTTGTTGCGCCATTTCGAATCAAAAATGTCGGGGCTGTCGACCAACTCATTAATCGAAGTCATTCGAAATTCACGGTAACGCTTTTCAGCCTCTGATAGGTCTTCTTCTAGTCTATCTATCTTAAAGGGATCGTGATCAAGCAATCTGATTTGAGGCTTATAAAAAAAATCGATCGATTCCCTGTAAGGCATTCTCAATGGCTCACCGCTCTTAATTTTGATTACGATGAAGTCATCGCGTTCCGCTTCAGCCAAAACTCTGAAGTGGAGATCATTGTGGACGTCTTTGTAAACTCTATTTATTAATGGTCTCATCAGCTATAATTTTAAAGTTGAATAGTTGCATATCCAGATTTAAACTTCGCCCGATATCAAACCAAACCCGTTGTGTCGCTAACAAGTGATAAAAAATCCGGCAACAGTCACCGAATTGAATTCTCAGTTTGAGAGCCGACTGCTTAACAAACTCTCGCAGGAGTAAATTCTTGTCTAATGAACACCTCTTAAACTCTTCAAAAACAACAGACGCTAAGAGTGAGTCCATTGTAAAATACTCGCGAAGAAATTTGACATTGTTCAACTTTATCTGATCAAGTTGTTTTTCAGTGACAATGCACCACTCGACATCTCTTTGTTTCCACCACTCTTTTTCAATCTGAAATTTTTGTAAAACTCTTTTAGTTATCAATGAAGACGGTTTCACGGTCACCGCTTTTTGTGACATTATTCCTGCCCGATCAACTGTCAACAAAAAATCGGTCGTCATTACGACATCCTTATTCTTTTCATCATGCGGATGAATTATGTTTAAGTTGGCCGCAATCTGCTGAGTACTCGACAACGGTAGTAATGGATATTGCTCCTGAATATCTTTGATCGCAGGATTGAACCTGAATAGTATAGAGTAGTTCTCTTCCAGATTTGAAAGCACGATAAACTCTCGATCAATTTTCGCATCACCTGCGATCCTTGTTGTGCATCCCTTTGAAGAAAAATGTCTAGGACGAATAAAGGGTTTATAATTTGCTCCATGACCTTGACCCAAGCCTCGCTTGAGTCTAGTCTCGTCGGAAATTCTCGATTTCATAAATGATGGTGATTGGGAGTTTGAAATCCTTTCTGACTTCTTCCATTTAGGAAATCGGGATCGATATAGCTGTTAAAAAAGTACGACATGTTTCGCACCAGAGTAGAAGTAAATGGGCTTAGCTTTTCGGTTTGCCCAAACAGTTCCGCTTGAGCTCCAGTCCCCTTAGTGCCTTCACGGGGCTTCGCAATTGAATTTTTGGTTTTCATATGTTTATTGGTTTAAGGTTTGAGATTTTCTTTAGAGTAATTTTTTTGCCAAAAACGATGAGCTACATTTACTGTAATCCAAACTATCAAGAGCAAGATTGAACAAAGCAGTAAATCACCCATAAATTAAAAGTTTATTGCATTATATACATCATTGATATGCTTTTAATTACATATCAAATTTGCATTAAAAAACATTAATATGCAAATATGTTATATTTTGCAATGGTTATAAATACATAACACTAAGAATGGAAATACAAGAGTTACTCAAAGTATTGTCCCGAAATATCAGCCAAATCAGGGTGGCGAAAGGGATGTCACAAAAGGAGGTCGCACTCGGAGCTGGCGTCGATCAAGGACAGTATTCTCGCATTGAAAATGGAAAGATTGACCCCGCTCTATCCACCCTTCAAAAACTGGCGGATGCTTTTGATGTTCCCCTAACAGATTTTTTTAAGGCTGACGCGCCGGAAGAAATGGTATTCACGGATAAGCTAAAGGCCGTTATGAAAATGAACAAGGAAGACAAGCAACTGGTTGAGAAGATAATCGATATGACTTTGTTCACAAGAAAGAGCTTGGATAACGCCGAAGCGTTAAATCAGAAGAAGTCAAAATGAATAATTAAGCAACTCCTCGTTCACAAGACTCTTTCCTCCTAGACTTAGGAATTTATAAGATCCTTAACATTTACTCTTAATATTCTTGCTATTTCGAAGAAGCGCTCAAGCGACGGTTGACGATGATTATTAATGTAGCGATTCATCGTTCTAAACTCAATGTCCATTTCTCCGGCCAACCAGGATTGGGTCTTGCCCTGAGAGTCAAGAACCTCCTTGATTAAGTTTAGTTTTTTGCCCGGTTTTTTGCCTTTTGCCACAGGTTCAAATTAGTCCTATGGCATTTCTTGCTGTGAGACCAATTTGATCCTATATTAGATTCTGTAAATCAACGGTATGAATGATAAAATTGTAAGCAGGACATCCATGACACACTTGACCTCAGTTATTTTATTGTTGCTAACTCAGGCATGTGGAGTCTTTGACAACAGAGAAGGAATTGCCAAAGAGCAATTACAGCAAAACGTCAAAAGTCAGTCAGAATCGGCACTTGTGGTAACCACTTTCAAGAAAACTAACGGTTATGATCAAAACTTTTCAGGGTTTAATCTGTACGTAATTGAATGGGAAACGGATCTTACTACAAAAAGAGAAATTTGGAAAATTTCGCCGGATGGTTTTGGACAATTTTATTGGTCCAATTTTTCTGTTTCAACTACAGACCCAAAGACCTGGAAAGGGATGTGGAATTCTCCTTATCAACATTTGGATAAGAATGCTGTTGTTCATCTTACAGGCCAAACGGTTTTGCTGAAAACTGAGAATGGCTGGCAGGCACGCGATTGGAAGGTGACAACGTCTAAACTTGTAAGCGGTTGGTTCAACAATTAATTGCCACAACGTTGTTACTCTAGAGTAACAACTTGTCCTCCATTATATATATGCAAGGGCGCCGCGCTCATTTAATTCGCTTTTGTTATATTTATTGAAGTCAAGCTAGGCTAAATCACCTGGTGCAGCAACTACAATAAAGATGGTGTGACATTTCTCCAGACCATGAAAGAATGGGATATATCCTTCATTAATACAGCCTGGTTGTTGGGAAGAAATAACATCATTCACCTAGAGGACGTACCAGATGTTCTTCAAAGGGACTTAATTACTTTCATGTTTGGCAAGACCGTTTCGGAGGACGAAAAAGGAATAGTGATTCACAAGAGTGACTACTTAGCTTGGCTGACTAAGCTTAACACTCAGGGATTTGACTATGACATTCAGCTAAACGAAAAAAAGAGCTAATATGTGCTACTATAAATCGCTAGCCCAAAAAGAAGCAGAACTGCTTGCTCACTACGATGCGTCGTTTCAAACAATCACAGATGAGCTTGAACCAATTAAGGAACGTTTCACTATCCTGCTCCAAAAAGATAATAATCTAGGCGCTCTCACGCTCAACAAAGCAGACCAAATCCATAATATCCTTGTAGCCTATTCTCAAAAAGATGCACTGCCTGCTGCTTACACTAAACAGGAACTGTCTGAAATGAAATGGTGCCTCAAAACACTTTCTGCATTTCATGATGGCGGGATCTATCGTTACATGGAAAACGGCTTTGATTATCTCCCCACTCCAATCATCACTGCAGGTGATCCGAAAAATTTCAAGTTGTTCAGGTGGGGCCTTATCCCTTTTTATATGAATGACAAGGAGAAGGCAATGATACTCCGAACAAAAACTCTGAATTGCATTTCTGAAGAGATGTACAACACTCAATCATTCAAAGACGCAGCAAAAAATGCACAGCGGTGTTTGATACCAGTCTCCGGATTTTATGAATGGCGATGGCTCGACGACGAAGGCACCGTGAAAATTCCTTGGTATGTAACTTTTAGAGATCGCCAAATACGATCGATGGCAGGGTTGTACTCCCGTTGGAAAGACAATGAAACTAGTGAATACTATTACAGCTATACTGTGCTCACGACTGCAGCAAATGAAATTCTTGAATACGTCCACAACAGTAAGAAGCGCATGCCGGTGTTCATTGCCAAAGAGAATGAACAAGCCTGGCTCAATCGCGACCTGACTCCAAAGGATGTAACTGAATTATGCCATCCCACAGAAGATCCGGCGATGGGTGCTTATACGATATCTAAACTTTTGACGACAAGGAATATTAATACCAACGTACCTGAAGTACGAAAGCCAATGAACTATCAACAGGCCATTGATCAGGCAAATCAATATCTTCAGTCTGGCGATAAGAAGAAAGCCCTTGAAGCGTTTAAGAATTCAATCAGTGGCGAAAAAATAAAAATTGACGATTTGGTCAATGTCGCTAACCAAAAAATATTGGCTCAGCTTGGAGCTGGAATAACCACAGATATCCTAGATTAGAATATAGGTATAGCAATGCGTAAGCTTATGATCGAACAACGCAAGAAAGACAGACCAAAAACCTTTTGGGCATTTGTTCGCATTAATGCTATTGAAGCAATCTATGAACTATTTGAACCTATCACTTGGTTAAAGAACGGCATTCGACATTTGTATAACTTAGCACGCAATCATCAATAACATATGATGAAAGTCCTTGAAGATTTTGTTAAGATGATTTTCGGGCTTCCCGAGGAGCGCCGGTTGACGAAAACCGAAATACTAATTCCATTCTTTGGTGTGCTATTCATAATTCTGATGGTTTGGTTAGCTGCTTGAACTATGAACGAAGAAGCAGAATTTATATGGACGCACGGTAAATACCTAATCAGTATAGAATACTATGCATTCAAAATTAATTTATACTCTGTGAAGAAGAACTTCTACGAGATTTTTTATCATCCCAACACTAATGAAATAACGAAGATCAATCGCGCCTCTTTTATTGATTTGGAAAAATATTTGAACAGGATTGAATTGGAAAAATTGCAATAATGGAAAAAATTAAAATTAAACTGACTCACATCAGCCCTGAATTAAATGTGACACCAATGATGAAGAAAACTGACTTGAAAAAAACCGTTATTCAATCTCTTAAAATCTCCAAGACCAGGACTTACAATGTCGAAGTGCTAAATGAGAAGGGTGAAGTCCTGTTAAAATTCAAACACACTGACTAATAGAGGATTGATCAATCCCATTTTTGAACATTGAAAATATTTAGTGGTCGTTCTTTGGTTTAAGTGCTTCTTGAATTTGCGACTCGTAACCGTTGAACCTAGGCTCTTTTAAAAGCCTTTCAAGCATTTCAATTGTATCTCTACTTTGGATTTTGCCTAACACTTTTATTAAGTCTCCCATAATACTTAAGTCCCGATTACCCTCCTCGCTATAAAAATTATTTTCTCCGGGAGTCTTAAGAATATTATCAAAATAATTGAGAAGGACAGATGAAGCCGGCAGGGCTCTCACCCTGTCACAAGATTCAACCAAAAAGCTCGCAGCCTCCCAGCACATCATATAATGGTTAAGACGAAGTTCACTCACATCAGGCTCATCTCCGAAATGCAGCAAGCTCAAGTCAGTTGCAACTTTTGCAACGATAAAGGAAAAACCGTCAGGCATAATCCCGTCATGAAATTTAAGGCTCATTATACCAATTACTGCTCTTGTGTAATCTATGTTTGACTTGTTGTCATACCTGATTGACAATTCTTTAGTCAATTCCTTAATCGACAATTGACTTATCAATCCGAAAATTCTTATGCCTCTCAATTCATGCTTGGAGAACGAGGCTCCATATTTATTTTCATCCGTGGGATGAAAAATGAGGAACAATGAATACATGTGCTTAGAAATAAACTCAAGGTCGTTTAATTGACTAAATTCCTTAACTCCTTGTTCGTTCACGGATTCTAAAATAATCCGCCGTAGGGGCGAACCATATTTTTTAGTTAGAGCGTAACCGGATAGCGCGCCATCCTTATACACAATATCCACATACTCTCTTGCTATCTTCCTACTATTCTCCAGAAGAGATTCAAATCCTTCTGGCATACATGATTTCGAGATTCGAATGAAGTCCTCTTCTGGAAGGCCTTCTTTATATAATCGAAACGCAACATCAAATCCAACACCTTTATCAATCACTTGAGTTAGAATTGCTGATCTCAAAGTGTAACCCCGTGTAAAAATATTCTTAGTACTGTCTGTGATAATTGGCCAAATCTCCTTTCCTAAACTTGACCTTTCAAATTCTAATTTGATTCTCTCGCTTTCATTAGCAGCCTTTTTAAAGTCTAGATCCTTTTTTTCTCTCTCTTTCTCAAATTCTCTCTGCTTATCTTTTTCTATCTTCTCATATACTAAACGATTGTTATCTAAGTCTTTTGCAAATTTCTGTTGAAGACTTTGAATTTCTAATGAGAATGCATTTTGATTTTTTTGAAGCAGCTCCCGTTCTTCTCTATCAGACTTATCTTTGATGTTGTCGTAAACAAGAAATGCAGCACCAATGATGGCCCCGATAACAATTTTATCAAGAACCAGTAAAGCGACTTTATTTTGAAATGAATCGGGGTCACGGCTGGGCTTATTTTGGTCAGGCTTAGAATCAGGTTCAGTCTTAGACATAATTATAAAATTTGCTCTCAGTTTGCACTTTCACAACGGGCTTTTTACCGTCACGCTACGGGTTTTTTCCCCTCAATTTTTCTCCAACAGTTTATCTGTCCCCTTCCCAATATCTTAAATTAAATTGAACTGACTATATCGCTCGCAACTCTTCTTAGTTATGTTATATCGAGTGTTACTCTTCAAATAATTAACTTTGAAAATGTTTGATTACGTTAAACATTGCAATGCCCCAAGGCTTAGAAAAGCAAAGTCGTTTTTCGAACTATATTCTTATATCAAACAAAGGCCTTTGAAAAAAAAGAATTTGATTGCAATAGCAAAAAAATTCAAGTTCACCGACGAGCAATCAGCTAGGATGATCGGTCTGTCACTGAGAACTTTTCGAACGATTACTCCAACTTCGGATCTAAGTGTCCTGGCATCGGAAATGGTCATAAGATTATCAGAGCTATATGAATGCGGGGTCAACACTTTCGGGAACTCCAAGTCGTTTATTTTATGGCTCAACTCAGACATCCCAGCACTAGGATATCGCAAGCCTATTTTGTTGATTGAATCCGGTATGGGGGTAAGTATTGTAATAAACCTGCTTACTGGGATGGAGTATGGAGTAGTTATGTGACATATCAAGCGCAAACTGAAAAAAATTTTACCTGAAATTTCTTCCCTCATGAAAGACACTTTCCTCAAATATCTTCATTTGGGATCTATCTCGAGTGTCTGGCCCCCGTGAAGTTGTCTCATCTGATCGCATACGCGTGTCAAGCGTTGGATACCCCGTGCCATACGGAATCAAGTTTTGAAGCAGCTTTGAAACATTAAAGCAACGTTTCACGATAACATGAATTACTTCGCCTTCGATCTGGAGTTTACCTTCTACCATCAACAAACGTGATTGAATGATTTCCTTCCGGTACTGATCAAACAGATCTCGCCATACAACGAGGTTCATTGTTCCTGATTCATCTTCAAGAGTGATGAAACAAATTCCGCTCGCGGTTCCTGGGCGTTGCCTTACTAGAATAAGACCTGCAACTTTTACCCGGTCACCATTCTTTGCCTCCTTGAGTGATCGTGCCGTTAGGCATCGAAGTTGTACAAGTTGTTCGCGAATAAAGCTCACTGGATGCGCTTTCAATGACAATGATATCGAAGCATAATCGTGAACTACGTGTTCGGACATTGCCATTTCAGGAAGTGAAATATTTTCTTCTCCAACATTTTTTGCCTGATCAGAAAACAGCGCTTTCAATTGGTGATCTTGAGTTGATGCTTCCCACAACGCTTTTCTTCGATCATATCCTATCGACCGAAATGCATCTGAGTCTGCCAGCTTCCCCAAAACAGCATCCGTTATTCCAGCTTCACGAAGTTCATGAATCGAATGATAACCATTGCCCCTTGCTTGAATTAGGTGTTCTATGTCATCTTCACGTAGTCCTTTCACTTGTCTAAAACCCAAGCGAAGTGGACAGTATTTCCCAGTTCTTTCTTCAAGTTTGTTGTCCCAGTTAGAAAAATTAACATCCACCGGAAGCATCTCTACTCCATGGTTGGTGGCATCAATTACAATTTGCGCTGGTTCATAAAATCCCATTGGTAAACTATTGAGCAGGGAGCAAGCGAACACATCAGGGTAATAGCATTTCAACCAAGATGAAACATAAACTAGAAGGGCAAAACTCACTGCGTGGCTTTCCGGAAATCCATAACTACCGAATCCCTCTAATTGCTTAAAAACTCTGCGAGCATATTCCAAGGTGTATCCATTTGAGGTCATCCCATTGATGAGTTTGTCTTCAAAATGAGAGATCAGCCCATTGACTTTAAATGTTGCCATGCTTCTTCGCAGCTTGTCAGCTTCGGCTGGCGTAAATCCTGCAGCTACAATAGCAATCTTCATGGCTTGCTCCTGGAATAGTGGCACACCAAGTGTTCGGCCTAAAATTTCTTCTAGTTCCTTCGATGGATAAGTGATTGGCTCCTCTCCGTTTCTTCTTCTTAGGTACGGATGAACCATGTCACCTTGAATAGGACCTGGCCTCACGATAGCGACTTCGATCACTAAATCGTAGAAACAATTCGGTCGTAGTCTTGGCAACATGGATTGTTGTGCGCGGCTCTCGATTTGAAATACTCCAATTGTATCTGCGTGAGTCACCATCTCATATACCTTAGGATCATCCTGTGGAATATTCGCCAAGGTTAGATCTAGATTGTAGTAGCCCTTTGCTAGATCAAATGCTTTACGAATACAGGTCAACATTCCCAACGCGAGCACGTCAATTTTCATAAAACCAAGTACATCAATGTCGTCCTTATTCCATTCAATGTTCGTGCGATCTTCCATCCGCGCGTTGATGATTGGACAGAGATCAGAAAGTTTTCCTTCGGTAATTACAAATCCACCAGTGTGCTGGCCAAGCTGCCGCGGAAAACCAATGAATTGTTCTGTAAGCTGAAGCACTTTCTTAATGGTGGGGTCGTCTGGATTTATTCCTTGACTAATGATTCGATTACGATCAAACCCTTCATCTTTAAAATCCCAGATCAAACCTGAGAGTCGACCAATGGTATCCACTGAAAGGCCCATTGCTTTTCCTACATCCCGAATTGCTCCTTTATGATGTTGTTGTGTTACTGTTGCCACGACAGCAGCGCGGTCACGTCCATACTTACTAAATATGTATTGCATGACTTCCTCCCTTCGCTCATGTTCGAAGTCTACATCGATATCAGGGGGTTCATTGCGAGCAGATGAAATAAACCTTTCAAACAACAAATCGAATTTCGATGGATCAACTGAAGTGATTCCGAGGCAATAACAGACTGTAGAGTTTGCAGCTGAACCACGGCCTTGACAGAGGATTTTTTGCCCTCTTGCGTAGCGGACAATATCATATACGGTGAGAAAGTATTCAGCGTAGTTGACCTCATTAATAAAACTGAGTTCATACTCGATATTCGCTCTTACCTTATCCGGAATCTGATTGTTGAAAATTTGTTTCGCTCCTTCCCATGCCAAGTAGGTAAGTTCTTCCTGCGGTGTACGGCCTTCACTTGTTACTTCTTTGGGGTATCTGTATTTGAGTTGGTCGAGCGAGAATGTGCATGCATCACTAATTATTTGCGTTTGCTCGATCGCATCTGGATATTGAAGGAACAGCCGTGCCATTTCTGTCGGCGGTTTTAAATATCTTTCTGCATTAGGATGTAAACGAAACCCGGCATTGTGGATAGTGCACTTTTCCCTGACACAAGTCACAACATCCTGCAATTCTCTGCGAGTAAAAGAATGATAGTGAATATCGTTTGTTGCTACCATCGGCATACGGAGTTGCTTACTGAGCCGTGACATGCGATACAATAGTTTTCCATCATCACCACTATAGGTTCTTGACGCGGCAATCCAAAGTTGTTCACTTAATACGTCACGATATTCTCGTGCGAGTCTTTTGAATTGATCTTCAAAATCAAATACTTTATTTAGTGTAGTTGGGGGAAGTAGTATAAATTTTGATCCTGCCGCATACTCAAATACATCCGCTTTGTACAATTCACACTTGCCCTTTTCGGTTCTGAGATTTCCAATGGTCAACAAATTGGATATTCTGGAGTAAGCGTTGATATCAGTGGGAAGCGCTAGAAGACTTGGACCGTCCTTTAAATCGAGACGGCAACCAGGTATGATTCGGATGTCTAATTGCTTCGCCGCTGCATGTGCGCGAACTATTCCGGCAAGTGTATTGCGATCAGTAATAGCGATCGATTTGTAACCTAGAAGCGATGCTTCTTTAACGAGTTCTTCCGGATGCGAAGCACCCCGCAGAAAACTGAAGTTCGTAGTTACCTGTAACTCTATATAGCTCATGACTCACCTAAGCAAAAAAACCATGAATGAACCATTGATATCTTTCCTCGTGATAGTGACCTAACCGGAACAACCAATAACGATTACCCTCATCATCTTCCACTCTATAATAATCACGGTGTTCTCCTTGCTGCAGCCACCACTCTTGTTCGATGCGTTCAGGGCCATCAGCCTTTATAATAGTGTGCAGCTTTTCCTTATATCTGAATAGCATTGGTGGATAATCCGGAATAGGCGCTGTTACTTCAATTGCTTCTGGTGCTTTCAACAGCTGTATAGGTCGTGGCTTTTCTTCACGCCATGGTGCAACAGAAATTTCTTCTAAAGATGTTGCAAGCTTTATTGATCGCTCCGGCCAGTAATGTTCATCTGCAACGTATCGATGGATGGCATTCTCTCCAATTTTGTTTGCTATTCGATCCAGGAGTTCGGACACACGACTGTCCTTTAGTCCGCCGGATCCTTCCCACATTTTTTCTTGGGCGGGAAACAGATCCTCTACCTTGGGTGCTTCAAGAACAAAAAGTTCAATACCCAATGAAGGTTCTATGCTCGCAATTTTTATCTCAAATAATTTGAAGAGATGTTTGATACTTCTTGAAGGTCGGCTCGTACCAATTTCAATTTGTTCAATCTTATTATCGACACGATAACACTTGAAGGCCGCTGTTCGAATTCCTTTTTGTTCGTGTTCGAGTCGAACGCATAATAATTCCAATAATCGATTCAGTGCTATTTCAATTCCAGCTGCAGTCACTATGGGATCCATGCACGGTAGTCGCTCATGATAAGGTTCTATTGGATGAATCGGTTCTACTAATTCAATTTCCTGACCCAATGCTTTGTCAAGCTGATGAAGGAACTGCGCGCCGAAGCGTCTGCGCAATGCGGGTCGCGGCATTTGGCTGAATTGACGAATGCGATGAAGTCCAAGCTTATGCAGACGTTCTGAAATTTCTGCGTCGATGCGCAACGCTGCCGACGGCAAGTTCATTAGAACTTGAACATGCTTACCTATTGGCACAACGCAAGAGTTAGCAAACCGAGCAATCCCCCAAGCTGAACCAATGGTGTCGGCCATCGCCGCTCTTACATCATAACCACGAGCGGTGAGTTTTCTGATAATATCTTTCAAGTAAGGTTCATCTCCATCCCATAAATGAGAACATCCAGTTACGTCAAACAGTAGTCCATCGGGTGGATCAATTGCTACAAACGGAGTAAAACGAATACACCACTCGCCAAGTCGACGAAGTAATTTGTCAACAAGATCGGGCTTATCATCGCGAACTTGCAAGTCAACGATAACTGCTCTCGCATCAGCAAGTACCATTCCTACGGATACTCCTTTTGACTCAGCTACTTTGTTAGCAGCAACAACAATCATCCTTCCATGAGAAGGTGATCTCAGAACGAAAGGCAAATTCTTTAGTTGAGTTTGACGGAGGGTGAACCAGTCCGTCTTGAGGTGCGGGAGCCAGATGGATACAAATCGCTTCGACATTTCATCCCGCTTTCTTTTGTATTTCTAAGAATGACATTACAAGTTCTCTTTGCGCTTGTTGAAATCCTTTGTCTGTCCACTGGACATCCCATGTACCAGGTTTTCCATTTCGTATCCGTTGCAATTCAACTCTCCACTTTGCAAATGCAACACCGGGGAGTTCATCCAATTTTTCACTTGACAGCGAAGAGATCTTCCAACGAGACACACACGCGGTTGTGCTAAGCCGTTGATTGTTGTTGAGAATAAAACCCGTGACGTGACTTTTTTCAACAGCCAATTGCAGACGTCTTGATGCAGTAAAACTTAAGTCATTGAGTTCCCCAACCACAGCAGCCAGCGCACCACACTTCAACGATTCATCAATCGCCCACAATATTTCTTTTTCTTTGTTTGTGTCGATGAAAACAAATTTTCCGGGATCAATGGAAAAGTTCTTCAACCCTGGTGGAAACAATTTTCGTGATGAGCTAATCCATAGTACCGCACCATCATTTCCTATTAAGGTTGAAAGCAATCCACACAGAAATCCACTTGTTGCAGCTAGGTTTTCAGCACAGGGTGATAAAAATTCATGAACGGAACCGATAGGAAAGGATCGGTTGGGAAATGCATCTGCAATCGGTCCTAATGTTTCATTCAACTCGACATTATCGGCAAATCGAAGGCCTTGCAGCCGAAGAATATCTTCCCGCAGGATCTTGAAAATATCTGCCCTCGCTGATTGCATAAAATATTAAGACCAATTCAGGCCCTTGCATTCAAAACTTTAAATTCTAATCAATTGTATAAGCTGGTTCTAAAAAATTTATCTTCATTGACTCTTCCTGGCGCTCGAAATCCCTCCTTAACCTTTTTGTTCTCTTTACTTCTTTCTGATACAACCTTTCAAGCATATCTGGTGCAAATGGAACGCCATCAGCTTCTTCAAGTGGCAGCACAAGAGGCTCGCTAGTTGCATCTCTTAGAAAACGATAAAGTTCATTAATTGTATAGGCCCACTGTGGGGGTGGCGAATTCTCCGGACGGGTCAATAATGCTTGAGTACTTTCATAAGCATCAAAGACCGCATCAATTTCTTGCTGGGTAAAAGGAGTGAATTTTAGAAAATTGATAAAGCGGTGTTCTTTGATATCTAGCAACTGAGGGTAGTCTTCTCTTGATTTAGCCAATGAGTAAACGTGATTCACCATGGATACTTTGAACAGGTCTGCTTTTCCTGGCAACACATCGAGGATCATCCTTTTTGGATCAAACTTGTATTCGTACTTTTTCGAGACGATTTTAACATAAAGCTTGATCAGCCCCTCTCTTGTCTTTGGGGTAGCTTGTTTGTTTCTAAGTTCTTCATGAAGTTCTTCTGTAGTTTGCATAACATTAAGATTTAAGGTTAAACAGTCTCTAACTTTTTATTTTTTATTATAGAATTCATTGCTTCATCAATCTCTTTGTAGAAGGGCTCATTGGTGAGATGAACAACTGCACGTTTCAAAAGCTGCTGAAGAACGTTGTCGTATGAATTGAGGTCAACACTTCCATCTCTTATTTCCAACAGCTTATCTTTTGCCTTAAACAAAATGTCCCCGTCAATTCTTGCTTCAAACTTGTAGCTCAGATACGTCCCCAGATCGCTGATCAACCTGGTAATAATTATAGAGCGATGCTCCTTAATAATGCCCTTCAATTCCGCCACCATTACGTCGGCACTGGTGTCGGCTATTTGTTTACTTCCAAGGAGGGCTGATTTGACTGTTTTCATGGGAGAGATTCAACAGTGCGAAGGTATAGAAAAACTAAATTATTTAGTAAACTACTAAAATAAATAGTTTATGTGCCGGAATTGAACTAAAAACGATGATTTCTTTAGAGTGCAGTATCCTCAATTAGCATTTCCGGCGTCATATTATAAGGTGATATCGTCACAACACTTTTGCTCTTGATGATAAATTAAATGCATCCTAACCTCATTTTGTTTTCTGTCTTTTGTAAACATTAAAACCCTGACTTTGTCGAAGTTTAGAATTGTGACTTTAGAAGTCTTACACCAAATCACGTGTGGTTTGTCTTGAAAATATATGATGTACAAATTGTTGTTCAGATAATAAACCTTGTCGCATTTGCATGATGGTTGGCGTTCAATTTTGCTTGGTTGACCAAGTATCAAAGCAACCCCATCTTGTGTTGCTCCTTCAATTTTCTGAAGGTCTACAGAATAATTTTGAAATATTAAGGTTATAGCAACTATGAAGAACGTCATTCGCTTCTTAAATTTAAGATTTGATACTTATCAAGGTTGAAGTAATCAAGACTACCAACTCAATTTACGTCGACCTCCAAATGGTTTCTGGAAATAGGCATCACTACTAATCTCAACAGCTTTTGAAAGTTCCATTTCAAATTGAGGTCCAAAGGTTAGGTTAGTATTTTCGATTGATGTAAGCTTGCCTGAACCGAGTGATTTAAATTGATTAATTCGCATGTGTGTGCAGGAACCATTGAAAATAAACTGAGAACGGTCACGGAAATAAAGGAAACATAGAAGCGAGACTCAAATTCATTTACGAAGTCAACAGATGTAAGGAGTTGGATAAACTGAAAGAGATAATGCCAAATTCATGGACAATCCTACGCTGCTTTTAAATCAAGTCTATCTAGTCATTTATATTTTTGGAAGATATACGAAAAACATGGAGTAGCCGAAGTAAAAATCCCTTTCTGGTGTGCTTGATGATGTTTCTCGGGCAATTTCTTAAACAGGCTGTATCTTTTTTTATTTATTTTATTGACTGAGGTGTAATCGTAGATTGCGTCAACCATCATTATCACTTCAAGGTTACTGCAGTCTGTCGGCAGCTTAATATTTGTTATTTCCATTCCTATAAAAACAAACATTAACTCGTCAGTCCCTGTTGGAATATCAATTTTAAAATTTCCATTTACGTCTGTAGTTCCCAGTACAACCTTGTCACCAGTTTGAATTTTTACTTCAGGCATAGCAGACAGGTCGGATTCACTAATAACTTTTCCTCTCAAGGACCTTGTTTGCCCATCGCATAAAAATGGGATCGAAAAGATTGTAAGGATGGCGAATAACGCTTTCATATTCGTGTCAAATAGTTATTTGTTAATACTCGATTTCTGATGCCTTAGAATCTGTTGAAGATTGATTGGTAATTATAATAAACCTGAGAGATGGATTAATTTGTAACTGGCGTGCCTTATGAGCCATATCGCCGCCGGGTATACTCTGGCCGGAGGGGACTAGTCTGTCATTATCACCAAAGCGTGACAAGTGTGTATGGAAATCTGTGGTTATATCCATCGTACTGAAAAGGTCAGGTCTATTAAAACCAGAATTTTCTGTTTGAGCATCATTTTTACCGTATGCACCAATAAAGACGTTGCTTGTTGCAGTTTCACCTTTATTTGAAAGGTAGTATCCACCCACTTCTTTGTCGACATAGTTTGATAATTTCAAAGCGAAGTCTCTTACACCAGCAAGACTTGGCTGACCACTTCCCCCAACCCCGATCACATTACTTTTAGTCTGAAAATTCATGCCATTATTTAAAATTCCTTTTTCAATGCCTCCGATGGCAACTTTAGCTTCCCCTTTATGGGCTTTACTAACCAGGAACCCTAAGAAGCCTTCTCCCTTTTTTAAAACATTTCCGTTTTTGTCAGTTCTTACAATTCTATCCGGGTCTTTGTTCTTGTCTCCGACTTGAGTTATTTCCCCTGTCTTTTTGTTTAACGCAAAGTCTGTTAAGCCGCTGGGATCAACTCTATTTATCGGATTGTTTTGCACAAAATTATACGGGGTAACCCAATATCTTTTCTCGGCTGCAGGATCTATTTGCCAAAACCTTCCAATTGCAGGGTCATAAGATCTACTAATAACATCGTCAGAAAAATCGTCTTTCTCAGGTTCAATGAACTTTACAATCTTTCCCGTTAACCTGTTAATTTCAACTGTTCCAATTCTTGTTGTTTCTTCCTGGTCAAAAAACTCATAATTTTCTCCATCGCCAGCCGTTACCATTTTAACTTTGTAATTGTAATTTTTGAACGGTTGTGGAGATTCATATTTATAGGGCTTTCGCGTTGTATCCTTTCTCACACGGTACAGCCAATTCAAATACATTTCTCTCGGCATTCTTCTGTAGCCGGCCTGGTGTATAGCGTAATAAGATTGCTCGAGCTGGGTGAACTCGTTCTTCATAACAGGGTCGTTCCAAAGTTTGCTAAAATGAACCACGCCTTTGTCTTTCATAGACCGTTCATATTGCTTTTTCAATAATTCCGCTCTCAATATCATCGCGTTGGGATAGTTGGTATAATAGCTCAACGCTACGTCTAGCCATTTAACGGGAGTAGCAATGTCCATGTAACCGAATTTCTTGACATAGCCCTGAGCCAAGTCCGTGATGACATAAGAAATCGTTTCTTTGGCCGACAGCGTGTCCATGTAAACCCCATCAGCAATAGCTTCTGTCTTAATATAACTATTGTGTTTTATTTCCGAATCAAACGGAAAACGCCCGGTTGTTAATTCTGTATTGTACCATCCGGTTTTATCACTCCATTGTTTAATGTATGTATGACTTGGTGTAATGGCTAACCAGGATTGTACACCGATTTCATCAGCAAGTATTTTATACAATGCAGGCAGACTATGGCAGTTACCAGTTTGTTCGTAAAGAAGTTTTGTCACAAACATTTTTGTCCAATCGTTTTCACCAGTGAAATCATCCATATCATAAGTGAAGGGGACTTTTCTGAAACTCACTTTTTTATCAGGGCTCTGAAATTGCAACGAATCTTTCATTACCTTATAAATAGCTCCTGCCAACAAAACCGCGTTGCGATCATTTTTATTGTAATCAAGACCGTCCATCGCTGCAACTGCCTTTGTCAGTTTGATCAACGCTTCAATCTGAAAAGTAAAATCTTCATAGCTTAACAAGTTTTCCGTGTACGCATTTTCAGTTATAAAAACTGCTCTTTTAAAAGACAATGGTTTCTCGTTTCTCAACATCTGATTGAGTTCATCAAACGCCAGGTCATAATAAACTTTTGCGCCTATGTCTTGTCCGAAAGAACTAATTGCCACGCTGGCAAATAGTAAGTGTAGAAGCATTTTGTTCATAACCGATGCAATTAATTATTGATGATTTCTATTTATGTCTATTCAATTGAAGTTCGAGTTGCCGTCTCCTTATAATGTGTTGCCCTTTATTTGCCAGGTTGTTCATGCCCTCAAGCCATTTTTTGTAGGCCCAGTCCGGCATTTCCTTCCAGCCTAAGTCCCTTTTTACGTATGAAACTGCCGCTTCCGCTTTTTGTTTTATCGTTCGTGCTTGCTCATCGTTGTTAAATTTATCTTTAGGCATTTGGAATGATTCATACTGTCGCACAATATTATTCCACAGATCATTGTAGTAGCCTGCGTAAATCATATTTGCAGTTAAGTTCCTTGGAAAATATTGCTTTGCCGTTGTAGCCATTTGTAATACGCGATCATCTGTTCCAATTGTCTTCACGTAGGATAGGGCTAATGTAGTCATTAAGTATGCAATGGTTTCTTTCTCTGTTGATGGTCTCAAATAAATCCCGCTCTTTACTTGTTCAGTCGTTATAAAACCACTTTGCCAATGATAGTCGGTAGCGATAAACATCCTTGCAGTCAATTCTATGTTTTGCCAGTTTCCGAGATTGTCTTTGAAGGTAACATAAGAATGTTGCGGGGCGAAAGCGATGTAAACGTCAGCCCTGAACATTTTTGCATACATATAATAGAGCATCGGCAAACTCATGCATTGGCCGCTACCAGTGCGCAGCAGTTTGCTTACAAAAACTTTTGTGATGTCTTTCTTCCCAGCATAATCCTCGTAGTCATAAAGCATCGGCTTTGACACAATGTTTCTCTCTTTCGCCTTAATGTAAACTTTTGTGGTGTCTGTCATGTATTTGAAAATTGACATGACTTTGGAAAGATTGTCATCGAGGCTCACTTTGTCCTGGAGCATTAAGGCGGAAATTACTTCGACACCATCCTGAAACATTCCGTTGAATTCTTTCCATGTCAATGTTTGGTCGTGTGCACTCTCCACCAACCAGGCTGCCTTTACAAAATCAATCGGCTGCCTTCCATCTAGCATTGATTCAAGTTCATTGTATGATTTTACAAACCTGTCAGCTTTTAAACCATTGTGGATACCGAGTGTATAGTTGATTGTCGGTGTAAATAGTTCCTGATTGGCCACATTGAGAATTTGTTGTGATCGTACATTGTTTTGTTCGTAGGCTCTCAGGTCGGCGTCAATCATCATCTGGTTTCTTTGCTCGATTGATAGGCCATTTTCGTAAAGGCTTTTTGGTATTCCATAATTTATTTGTTGGGTTGGTGTGGCGATGGAACTGTTAAACTCAACCTCAGCTTGGTTTGTGAAAGCGGTATTTGGGTTCGGAATCTTTTTCTCATTCATCAGCTGCTGACCAAAATCATTCTGATTTTGGTATTTATAAAGTTCAGGATATAACTCTTGACTTGTTTTGGTTTTTGGGGCTTTAAATAGTTCCTGTCGTTTTTGTTCTTCAGTCAGGTAAGGCCGGTAATTGTCGTTAATGAGCAAGTTAGGTATCACTTGGCCGTTCACATCCGTTTTAATCAGAAACAGAAATACCAACTGTATCCAGCCTATCGTTTTGAAGCTCTCGGCCGAGAGCAAGTGTATTGCATTATTATGGGGTTGTAAGCAGACAGTTGTTGCACTCTTGTTTAAAGCGTATTGTGCGGTGATGAGAAATAGTATTATGTAGACCATTTAGAAGTCAGTATGTCTTATTTTTCGTGAGTAGCCAGCAAGCCCATTGTCTTGAGGTTACTCCTCTTATGGCCAACTTTTGGAATTTACCTACCTTATTGCAAATACAATGTAGGTATCTAAATTCATCATAGAGAATCGTTTAATTTAAAAATAAAGGCCCAAAAGCCCGCCTCGTTAAAAGGCTTATTAAATACCTCCGGGATGTTAGCTTAATTTTCCCATTCTGTAATTTTACAATTCCAGTCCAAGCAAGTCAATAAAAAGCTGATAATCCGTCTGATCATTATCTTCTGACGGTAAGTTTATATTAAGAAATAATCCCAATAGCAAAGCAATATCAAATCATTTAAGCAATCAACGGGATTTTCCCCGGGGTCCATTCCTTTTCTTTCGGAGGGAATACTATCCACGGGAAAATCCCCGTAGCATTGAATACTGTGCAAGACGTACCTTACAGGTTAAATTCAAGCTCTCGTTTTGTTATACAACCCTCGATATTATGAAACCTGCTTTGATTAAAATCGCATTTCTAATTTTACTTTTCCCATTTCAAAATCTTAAGGCTTGGGATCACGGCGGGCACATGTGCGTAGCTGCTATTGCTTACACCAACTTGAAAACTCACAATCCGACTCTTATTCCTAAAATTGTTTCAATCTTAAAGAAGCATCCGGACTATACGTCGGAATGGAAAGCGCATATCGACGCGTCCGGATCGGATAAAGACTTAGTACTTTTCATGCTTGCAGCGCGTTGGCCCGATGATATCAAATCATGGTACGCAAAAAATAATGCTGGTGAAATTCACAGACCTTGGCATTACGTTAACCTGCCAATATCTTTTGACGGAACAAAAGGTCCTCAACCAAAGGAAGGAGATCAGGACATTTATCAAGCTTTCAAAACTCATTTAGATGTTTTAGGGTCAAGTGCGACGGATGAAAAAAAAGCGATAGCACTATGCTGGGTTTTTCATCTACTTGGTGATGTTCATCAACCGTTACATAATGTTGCCTTATTCTCGAAAACCTTTTTGAAAGGCGATAAAGGTGGAAATAATTTTACCCTTCTTGGCACACCCAATGAACTGCATGCATTTTGGGATGACACTTTTCTCCCCAACGGATCCAACATTGCAAATTTAGATGGTCAGTGGCTAGCGAAAGTTAAGACCGCCTACAATGATGCGATGAACAACAATAAAGTCACTTATGATCCTAACTATAGCTTTGATTATAAGAAAGTGTCTAATGATGGAAAAGCGTTAGCCCAAAATTCAGTATATCAATTTTCGGGAAAAAAATTAGTTCCGGACAATGCGGTTCCTGCTGGATACAAAGACGCGGTTAGGAAAATATCAAGTAAACAAATTGTTTTAGCTGGCACACGGTTAGCTGAAGTCTTATCCCAAAAGGTTAAGAAGTAAGTCTTGATAATTCGAGGAGATCGAGGTTGATCGCTTAAGAAATGAAGTCAACAAAAATGTAATAAGATGATCTTGCACTATGTATATATTTTAGACTATGAAGGTGTTTTTATCAACATAGGATTCAACCTTGGCGGTGCATATCGATTTAAATATGACATTAACTCTAAGCATCTAGAAGTTACAGAAAATCCATTTTATACAAAAGATTTTTTTAACCTACTTGATTCAACTGAAAACGGTAACGCTGCTATTGGGAATGTGAGTGGAATCATTGGCGGGAATGGTTCTGGAAAATCTAGTTTTCTCGCTTTTATGAAGACAAATTTCGTGCGCGGAATGTCTGGGATGGTGTACCCAGTGATTGTTGCCCTTACGACTGATGATGGGGAACTGAAACTTTACCATGATAGAGGTATTCCAATCGAAAATAATTCAGGAGATTTTTTAGGGTTTGAAATCATTGAGACATCTTCTAATGCAACGAAGCATGTGATTCCTGGTGCAGGTGTCATTAATATTTCAAATCGATCAGAGATTGATGAACTAGTAGAGACGGACTTCGTCTTTCTCTCAAATGTTTTTGACAATGTT
Organism: Cyclobacteriaceae bacterium; assembly: GCA_036002745.1. Taxonomy (GTDB): domain Bacteria; phylum Bacteroidota; class Bacteroidia; order Cytophagales; family Cyclobacteriaceae; genus ELB16-189. Next base: position 26,511 of record DASYTA010000270.1, read on the forward strand.
GTGCAATATGAATTTCAGGGGCTGCACAATTTATCAACTGATTTTTTGCTAAAAAATGATTTGAAAGCAAAAGCGGAATTGATTAACACCTGGGGGATTAATTTGATGGCAGCAAATTCCGAGATTGATTTTCATAAATTTCAAGATCTTCACCGTCAACTCGAATTTATAAATGCAAACAAAATGAGGGAAAACGTTCCCTTCGATTTACCCAATAAGGTAATTGTTTCAATCGGAAAGGATTTATTGTTCAGCAAGGACAGTGAGATTGGATTACAGGCAGAGTCAATGTTAAATGCGTATGAATATCAAGATTTTATTCGCCGGTTCAAATCCTACGCCCAACTTCAGCTTGACAAAAATGATTTCAAATCAAGAGGGGTAATTTATATAACTGCAAATGCATTGCTGAATTATTTTTATGAGATAGCAATCTTTACCAGGTATTATAGAATTTCTGGTTTAGATGATTTTAAAATCGAATCTTTCCAAAATTATCAGCAAGCTTTTGATAATTTAATCCAATTTTTGGTGACTGATCTCGAAAATTTCAAGCGCGTCAGTGATAAAGATAGGTTTGCCTATGAACCTTACGGGAAAGATCTAGACCAGCTAAAGGGTCTTAAGGAATTGTTAGATTTTTTATTGCTAAATCTCTCAAAACAAAATGTTGGCGAAAGAGGAAATAATTTTCTAATTGAAGGTAGCGTAAAGTACATAGATGAGTTCTTCTCAATCTACAGGCGGACGTACAGATATGATTCATACCTAAATTTCACATGGTATGACTTGAGTTCTGGGCAAAAAGCTTTTTTAAATATTTATGCACGGCTTTACTCATTGAGTGATCAAATTATCTCTCAAAGGGGTGCCAACCTAATACTCAAAAAAAATATAATCGTGCTCGTCGATGAAGGAGAGGCTTTTCTTCACCCGAATTGGCAGAAATCATTTCTGACAAATTTATTAGAATTCCTCCAGTCCAATTTTAGATCTGTGAACTTTACACGGAGCATACAGTGCATACTGACTTCAAATTCACCTTTCCTTGCATCGGATTTACCTAGCTCTAATGTGTGTTTTCTGAAAAAAGATAAACAAGGTGTAACTAAGATTCATGATAGTTTGGAGGACAGGAAACAGACATTTGCCGCAAACATTCATTCTTTATTAACCGATGCCTTTTTTATGGAGCAGGGAACAATTGGAGAGTTCGCAAAAAGAAAAATAAACAAGGTGATTGAGTTGCTACAAAAGAAACAAAGCACGATCGAAAGCAATAGAGAACTGATTGAGAATACAATTAATATGATTGGTGAGCCGGTTATTAAGTCAAAGCTTACTCAGATGTTAGCAGAGCGAATTTCAGTTGACTACATTAATTTGGGCAATCGCATAAGGTCTCTGGAAGAGGATGTTAAAGAGCTTAAAAAGAAGCAATAGAAGTATGTTTTTATACAAAAGTGGCCCTGGAGGAAATTTTGATCAACTGGCGAAAATACATTTCGATCAACTTAAAGGGATTCGAATTTTTAAGAACGGCGGCAGTGGCCACTATGCTTTTTCAATCATTAAAAAAATCGACAATAATAGTAAAGCAAGGCGGATTGGAAGAGAATTTTTCATGGACCTGCAGCGTGATAACTACAAGTTGGCATTGGAGATCATATCGGGAAAGCCTAAGCGTCTAGCAGAAATTGTTGAGAGCATTAATCAAAATATTGCGTCAAGTAGATATCCTGAAATTTTTAGAATATCACGAAAGGGCGTCTCGCTAACGAAGTTCGGCCAAAAGGTCGAAAGTACGTTTGACTACGGTACCTTTTCAAATAAGAATACTCCAAATTGGAATGCCTACCTGCTTGCAGATTTAGTTGGAATCAATGTGTGCCCTTATTGCAACCGAGGGTACACTTTTACAGCTAAGAATACTAACGAGAAAATTGTTCGACCCGAGTTTGATCATTTCTATTCGAGAGAAAAACATCCCTACCTTAGTCTATCTTTCTATAATCTTATTCCATCTTGTCACATTTGCAACTCCAATCTTAAACATAAAGTTGAGTTCTCGGTAGATACCCACTTACACCCTTATGAGGAAAGCCTTGATGAGTTGGTGAGATTTAGCGTGCGCCTCAAAAAGAAAAATACTGGTTCGTTAGTTGATGAAAAAAAGTCATTTGGTGAAAGTTTTTTTTATGGGGATTTAGGCAGCTTCGATTTAGTCCTGCGAGCTGCGAAAAGAGGGATTAATCGTAAAACTCTTAAACGCGCAATGAGAAGTGTACGAACGTTTAGAATTCGAGAGCTGTATCAAAAACATAAGGACATGGTAATCGATATGATTTTGAATACTATTGTGTATGACGACAGCCAACTAAACTCTCTTCTCAACAACTACGGCAATTTATTTCGGGATCGGAACGATGTATTAAGGCACATAACAAAAAATTATGTAGGTCTTTCGGAAATGCCTAACAGGACATTCTCCAAGTTAGCAAAAGACATTCATACCGAATTTGGCCTAATTTATTGAATCCCATTTAAGGTGAAATCACTGTTGATTGTTGCAAAATATTCAAGCATCGACTTAAAATCTCCGGGTTGTTGATAATGACAATACAAAGTTTAAGCCTGGTTCTTGAGACGATTTGAAACAGCATTTTAGTTGGGTGATAATATGGCCTTTTTTGATAGTTTTTAGTTGATAATGTAACACCTCTATAATAAAAGTGTGCGTCAATCACGGCTGCAACATTGTTAAATTCTTGCCCAATTACTGTATGCGCGTTGTCGGGCTCCACTTCCACATTATGGTGTTCATATGGATGTGTTGAAATCCTTGACGGTGTATAGTTTATTATCTTCCAGTCTTCTGTTCTTAGCTGATACAAATAGGTTCTGGCTTCTTGATAGTTTTCAAAAAAGCGGATCTCTATATTAGAATACTTGTATTTTTCTATAGGTCTATTCTTGTCAAACAGGCACTGAATAAATGAAGCAACTTCTTTATTTGTTCGGATTTTAGTTGTCAGTTCAAACGGTTTTGTGGTCACTTCTTTTTCAATTTTCTCCGCTATGTTCTCGTGAATTTCTCCCCTTCTTAAAGTCTGGAACCCGTCGTATGAAAAAATGCAATTGTTCGAGTTTTTCTTCACCTCCCTGATTACATGTGTCAATTGAGTTTGGTAAATCCTTTGCGCTTCATCAATAATAATTAGAAAGTATTTTGATAAATCTTCACTTGTTAAGGTCTTTGCAGGGATAATATTCCAGCCACATTTGTCACGGAGAGTAAGATGACCGGCGTTCAGGTATCCGCAATGAACTATTAGAGTCTTCTTTTTCTGTAAGATCTCTTTTGCAATATCGAATGTGAGCAAGGTTTTACCAGTACCCGCTCTACCCTTTATAGAGAGAATGGAATAAGTTGGAGTGCTCAACTGTTCCAAGGTTTTTTCTTTAATCATTTCCTGATGCGCCGTAAGGAAGTACTTTCCGTCAATAAATTCTTGGGTTGAATTGAATGGGGAAACTAGATAATTGGATGGGTTAAAATAACTGTCAATGTCTACGATCTTCTTTACAATTTGAGAAGCCAGGGTTTCTAAAAGTTGGGTGATGGTCGTTTCTATCAGGCATTGGTCTTCATCAATAGTATATAGTTTTTTGTCTTCTGATACATATGAATAATTATATGTCTTTCTTTTCAAGAAACTCAAATAGTATTTATTCCGGATTAGTTGAGTTTTGATTTTTTCATGCGTGCTACTTCTTTTCAACTCAATATTGACAACCGATTCATCGTCTATTCTTAGTAGATCGAACTCTTTAGAAATTTGGGGAATTGTATATCCAATGAAGTATTTATCGAAAAGTGTCATTTTTGGACTTTGAGATTTCAAATGATTCACCAATACTTCCAGATCTTTCAATTCATCATCTTTGATTTGCACTGAATGATATTCTAAGTATGAGTTAAACAATTCTGAGCTTAGGTTTTTATAAGCACTGAGAATTGAAATAAGATTAGCTTCTGTCATTGGTACTGAACATCTGTATTTTTGAGTCGTTGAATCATGACTTCTTACTGACCAATTCTACTTTAATTTGTCTTAGGAGCTTAATTGTTTCGCTATGGTCTTTACTGACATCTTTGGACACCTGAATTATTACAAATGACAAAAAGAATAACATGCATAAAATCATTAAAGTAATTGCCATCAATAAATTAAGATAGTCGCTGAATTCAGGACCATTAACTGTTTTAGAATCTACCTGGGTGAACGGAGTGAGGGGGAAGAGAAATGCTGTAAATACTACTCCTGCGACACCGAAAACAATCTCAGGACTCAGACCTTTTTTTGCATCGGAATTATATAATTCTATAAGTGACGAAACTCCTTCTATGGATAGCAAATTCCTAGTCTTAAGAATCTTTTTCAGAATCTTAACTCTTTTTTCTGGCGTAGGGCTCCGACTAAAGAAATTAACTATCCTTTGAAAAAAGGTAGTTGATTTTCTACTTCGATTAATCTTTTTTGAGTAGGCACTATTTATATCTTCTATTATCATTTACAAAACGTTTCAAGCATGTTAAACTCCGACCTTCATAATGCTTTTATATTCGTTCGAAGCTGAAATGGGTTTTCATCACACCATGGGGATATTCGGAAATATTTGAAACCGATTTTAGATTTTATTTCTTCGCTCAAGAAAGTTGGTGTTTTGTTGATTCGGGCATAGTAATACGTTTATCTGTACTGAATGAGGTTTTCGGTAAGCTGTTCTAAACTATCTCTAAGATCAGAAAGTCTGATAAATGATTGCCTGTATTTTTCTTGTTCGTCAACGCTTAGAGGGTTGAGTTTTATTTCTTTGATCTGCAAGTGAATGTCAGAAAAATAGTTCGTAATTTTTTGATCGGCGTAGTTCTTAATAATAGCGACGTATTCGTCGATCACGCTTTGATACTGCTTTTGGATGTCATTGAAGACGATGGCGCTGTGCGCTTTGGTCGTTTCCATTATCCGTGATATTTTTCTAACCCTCCTACTTTCGGCAGAAAAAATTAGGTGTCCAAAAAAACCGACTAGTGCTCCGACAACTAGCGCGCCAGGGCTTAGAATGGCTGCAAAAAACGCACCTAAAATACCCATTCCGAAGGACTCTGATAAATCAATATCAGGTACTTTCATGGACTCAATTGGTGCTGTATTCACGTATCTGGTATCAGTGCTCGCGTTGAGTAGTTCTCTAACTTTTTTTAAATTTCCTTCAATCCAAATGTCAGCATCATTTTTGAGTTGGTTTTGGAGCCTCAAGTGCTCTTCATTTCCTTCGTTAATTATTTTGTTTACGCCATCAGATAGAAATTTTCTAATCTCAGTGGCTTTGGGTAAATCCTGGGCAATTGGGTATGACTTTAAACCATTGTGAAGATTGCTAAGTAGCTGAGTCTGTTTGGTCTCAAGAAATAACTCCAGGGATTTTTTGATATCTAAATGTTTTATTCGGAATAGATTATTTAGTTCGGGCTGCTTATCGGTAATTTCCTTTATAAGACCTCTTAACAATGCGAGCTTTTCGGAATCAATTAACCTTGCCTTTAAAATGTCTTCAAAAACATAACTACCCTTCCGAAGATCGCCTACGGTTGAAATAAGTTTATCAATTCCGAGTCTATTTCCAGTAAGTAAAAACGCCCATAAGTCCTCTTCAAAAGAGTCTAACTGATCAACTTCGTCTGTTCGATTTTTCGGTGACAGCCTTTTATTGAGGCTAAGATTAGCGCTAACATAATAGAGGTTTTTACTCACTTTATCAGCCAAGTTTAATCTTTGCATATCATGCTTTATCCTTTTTTTTAATTCCTCAAGTCTGTCGGACTGAAGAACGTCGGTCTTGTTGAAGATCAAGAATATCTTATCAGAAGAAGCTCCAATTTCATTTATGTGTTTTTTGTAATCGGATCTGAAGACGAAACTACCAGTCGCCGCCGAGGAAACCTCGATGATATAAATTACCGCATTGAACGTTTTTACAAAACTCCACGTATCCTGGAGAATATCATCATCGGGGTCGTCCAACCCAGGTATGTCAAAAAAAGAAACGCCTTTCTCCAAACTTTCATTAACCATCGAAATTGATACAAGCTTAACTTTCTTCTCATTGGCAACGTTGAAATCTTGAGAGGCGAATTGTTTAACTGTGTCCTTCGTAAATGGCTTACTGGTTTTAGTACCATCTTTAAAATATATCTCTATTTGATCTTTGTCACCAGGAATAACTTGAATTGCTACGCCGGTAGTTTGCCAAACGCCAACGGGTGAAATGTCTCTCCTTAATAAAGCATTAATTAACGAACTCTTTCCTACTTTAGATGGTCCGACGACAGCAACTCTGTAAATTGCTTTTTCAAGATTGCTAGTTAGATTTTTAACGATGTTGCCTGTCGATTCAAATCCAAACTGAGCAGATAGAGAATCAAAACTTTCTATCCGCTCCTTCACACATTTTTTCAGGTTAAAATAAGTTCCTGGAATTACCGCTTTAGTGTGATTAGTTTTTAAAAGAAGTCGTCGTATTTCTGATTTAGATTTTGTATTGAATTCATCTGATGAAATAAACTTTACTGATACACTAGTTTTTGTAGACCAATCCGGATTTGTTACACTCAATTCGGAAACAAACGCGTCGTCAATCCATTTTATGAAAAACTTGTCGAGTTGCTGAACATACAAAACCAATAATACTCTGATGTTTGCAGATGCCCATGATTTAATTTTGTCAATTTCTATTTTCACTGAATGTCTTTCATTTTTCGAATCAATTTTTGCTGTCGATTTTAATTGAACGTGAAAGAATAAACTTTCCAATTTTGATGATCCTGCATCGTTTACTTCGTTGCCCACTTGAACAAAGGCATCTACTCCGTAGTCCTTTTGAGCCCAGTTTACTACCCAGGGATCTACAAGTTTCTCAAATTCACGTTTTGAGTTGTTCTCCTTTCGATGTGTCGAGTGATATTGGGGCATAATGTCTGGTTTAAGTCGACCAGTTTAGTCATCAAAAAAAGATCTTTTCAAAAATAGCTCTCTTGCCTCTTCCAGAGTTCTCTTTTCTGAGTGGTGAACCATGTCATCGACAAATATTTTGTGCTCAAGATATTTGAGACTTTCAAATTCCCCCAACCCTTCTTGTATGGCTTTCCACTTACCCAAATAGGTTTCAGAAATATTTATTCTGCCCGAAAAGAATCCGCCTGTAGCCCCCCAATTTATCCTTTTGAAGTCTTCCAACTTCGAATTGTATTTCAGGAAAATTTTCATAAAGAAAATGACTTCACCTTTCCAAACTTCACAGACTAGATCCATCGCAAGTTTTGCTTTCGAAAGAATCTTGGCGTTTTTAGAGAGATAGCTAATTATATATTTTTTAAAATCCACATTGCTTTCGCTAAATGTCTCGTTAAGCGTCGTATAAAAATCATCAGGGTATATATGTTCTCTTTTTGATAGGAAATTTAAGAATTGAGATGTCAAGGCCTCGAGGTTTGGATGGCCAACCAGGCCTTTTATAAATGAAGAGTCCTTAGATCCGTGAAAATTTTTTCGTCCAAATACTTCACGACAGAACTCCATCAAAAATGTGTCGTCTTTAGTAATTAACGTGTTAAAGCCTTCCCCTCGAAAATCGAATGTGTCAACAATTAAATATTGCATTATGTATGCTTTCTTGAGAAGATCTAAAGGAATATCTGTTGCTGCACTTTTAATGAAAAATTCCCGAGGAAGTATAATCCGACATTTTGATTTCCGCCATTTCTCCAGCAAAAGACTCAAGATTTCCGATTGCACAGTTGATCCAAACGAACCTATCCAAGTGAAGTCGAAGTAAAATCCTTCGCTTTGATCCTTAATGGTGTCTGTTAAGGTTGTTCTATAATTTGATGCAATTTTATCAGACTTGATATTTTGAATGAAAACACCTATCCAATCTACAATAGATTTAAAAGTGTGGTTCTCAATGAAAGATAAGTAGGTGTCGTGTAGATCGCCTTTTTGGGCAAAAAGTGGAATTGTTTGGTATGGGACGAAGTTGGCGGGGTTCGCGGTCTTTATTATTCCTTCGAGAATTGTCGCAGTCTTATTTACTTGATCATTTGTGAGGTAATGCTTCGATAGAATATCTAAAGAATAAAATAGTCCATGACTGTAGTGATCGCCAATCAGTGGATGCCAGGTATTAACGAATTCTACTAAATCGCTTAATTCCTCCATAGAAAGCTCACCAAAGTTCTTTATAACTAGATTTGCTTTGTACCTGGTGTATTTTTCGATATCGCCTTTGTAGTTGATCCTTTCGGGATCGCTTGCCCACGAAAGAATTGAATACATTTTGAATGTTTTCGAGTTTAAGTATCGCGATCTAATTTTTTGCGCAAGGTCAGATTTGATCTTAAGTTTTAAAATCAGGTTCTCCACCCTGGCTGCGCTTATTATTTGAACGAGATTGGAAGCATCATATTTGTTTAAAATTATTTTGGACAAATAAGAACTATCATACTGGATAAAATTCTTAATCAAATCTATTCGGTGGTCGGCATAATGCGTGATTATGTTTGTGAAGGAATTTGCATCGCCATCAAATTTTTTGAGGATTTGATCCCATATTAACTTTCGATGTCTCCTTAAGGTTGCATTCAAAGGCGCAGAATGTTGAGCCAAGGAAATCGAGTTCCTCCGACGCATTGGACCATTTGTAGTAAACGTTGAATAGAGAAACTGATTTGCAGTACTAAGAAATAATCTTTTATAGAGTGGATCACGATTCCAATTCTTGACAATAAGATTCAGATATTTTCCTTGTTTCTCATAGTTTGGATATGTGTCATCGCTATAAATCAGTCTGCCATTTAATATTTCTGCTAACTGGGCAAAATGATTCGGAGACTTTTTGACAAATTCAATGAGCAACTGAAGGGCGGGTAGAAAATCTTTATTATTATAATGAAGAAAATTGATTACCAAACGAAAATGTTTTGACGTTTGATAAATTGAATCAATCTTCGAGTGCGTTTCCCGATCTTGAACTGATAGTTGTTTAATATGGTTGTCGACGAATTGGAACACTTGATTTTGACAGTAGAACCAGAAACACTCGAAAAACAAAATTTTTTCTTTTTCATCCTGAATTGTTTTTAGCTTACCCAGAAGAGAGGTAACTATTTTCTCTTTAATGTTGTCGTAGTCAAAAGTATTGTTTGCCCCTATTACCGCTTCCTTGATTTGATTTGAGTATTCAGGAAAGAATTCATGCAGTAAAGAGGTTAGGCTCAATTTTTTCTCTAGTAAAAATGCTTTGTAAAAGGCATATGTTTGAAGGTTCTGTTCTGTGATTCTGATCAAGTCTCCATCAATTTCAACGAATTCAATATTCTCAAGATCATTTGCAGATTCCCAAAAAGGATTGGCTATCCAGATTAAAGGAACTGAGTATTTTCCGAGCTTGTTCTGAACTAAGATCAATTGCCGTAAATACAGATAATATTCCAAGACATTTAATATGGCGTGGGGATGAAAATATTTTTTGCTCTTTATCAATGTTATTGAAGTATTGGTCGAAGATCTCCGTTGCATTTGAAATGCGTTTTAAAGAGTTAGTTTCTTTAGCAACTCGTGCAGCCATCAGCGCAATTCTTGGATTCCCTAGTGAGAGGCTAAGTATTTTGTTTACGGCGAGCCGTCCAAAGTTGGCGACGCTTCGAAGGATATCGATTAGCGCTCTCTCCTCCAATGGAGCAATGTGGTCAATTCTGGGTTTAAGATTTTGTAAGACGTGTTCAAGTTCCTGTCGTGCGTATTCTCTCACTGTGAGAACAAGACGAATGGTCATTCCTTCGAGTAATGATTGGGTCATGAGATCTACCATTCGTGCGCACCTATTGGCATCATCAATAAATACTAGGTAGTGTTTGTTGTGTCTAAAATAGGTTCGTACGTCGTCTAATGAAAAAGAGCCTTTATCTTTTAGACAGAATACAATCGTATCCGGATTTTCATTTTGATATTGGCGGATGGCTTCAAGAGCTAGCTTGGTTTTTCCGACACCAGGGGAGCCCGATAGTATGTATATTGGATTTTCTCGGATGGACTCTTTTGCTCTCCCTAACTCGGTTTCTCGATGAAGAAATTTGTTTGAAAGTGGCGTGCTGATTCCTCCGTATTCATATTCTCTAATATATTCATCTATTGTCAAGATCTGATTAGTCTCGACGGGCAGACCTAGATGCTTGGCTAGAAAAGAATGTCTTCTGATTTCTTTTGCCCAGAAATCAATGTCACAGAAAACTACTTCAATATATTTTGATTTTAATGAAGAGAGAATTTCGTTCCTCGTTTTAAGTGGTATTGGATGAGATGATGCTAATATGATTTGGCGAATCTCTTCTAACTTAATGCCGGTTTTGATTGAATCTTGACAGTTCATTAAGTCGCCGCGCAGTTTTTTAATATACTCCGACTTCTTCTTACTTTCTTTGGTTGTGTATTCAACCAAGATGTACTTCTCATTGTCTAGAATAATTAATGTATCAGGTGTACCTTGTTTTGGTGCCTTCTTTCCAACAACAAGTCCAATCGGTTTGATCTCTTTGAATTTAATTTGGGAGCAAAACATAAAATAATCGTCCCCCAATCTATGGAACGTACTCGCATCAACTTCTAATAGCTTATTCTGAATTGACTCTAGTGACGGCATATCGGTTGCTCTAAAATTGAATACTGGTGAAAATTGCTAAGGATAAAACTCAAGTCTTATTTTCCGATTTCATAAGGTTAAGTTCATATTAATTTCTCAACGGTTGCTTCCACAGGGATTAAATTTTTAAAACATAAAGGCGAAAGGCAGAAAGTTAGTAGGCTAGTGAAGATTGATACGTGAAAAATACGGGGACACCTACGGGAAAAGTCCCGTTGCAGTATTCAAACAGATTACAAGTCCAAGTGGGGATATGCCGGTTATTAAGTGTCAATGGCACGAGTAAAAGTGGGCGCTAAAAAGTTTAGTATACAATCCGTGACTATTTTGAACAAGTCCGTAACTATTCTGAACTAGTCCGCACCTTTTTTGTTCACGCACAATGAAATAAGGATATTTCACTTTACCAACGTGTCGCCATTCATAAAAACCTGTGCTGGGTAGCAAACAGCGCTTTCCAGTTTTCGTGGAATCCTTGAATGCGTTTGTTGTGTAGGAGTTCTCGCTAACACAATTCAAGGTGTTTGCTATTTTCGGGTAATCCTTTGTGGTAGCAAAATGCGGAATAAGCCCCCACTTGTATAACTGAAGCTCTCGGGGTTTATCAGCTGTTAGCACAAGGCCTGGTTTATAGTCAAAACCGTTTTCATAGAATTGCGCGGAATAAATTTCGGCCATTACTGCAGCATAGGAAGCGCTGTAGTAATTGGCAACATCATCAATGGTTTCGCGCTGTTGTCTGTGATAACACATATTGAGTTTTTTAATCTAAAGTAGTTTATAAAGGCCGATGCTTTCTCCAACGTCCACGTTCAAAAAAATATTGAGGACCTCTTCTTATGAAAACAACCTTTTTTGGTTCCTTCGTGACTGGTTTTTCTTTGCCGCTGCTAATACGACCAACCCAATCGACGAAATTGTTTGTTAACGCTTGCCACTCCCCATTTGATGTGTTTGTGATAAAGGCACCACGGGACATGACAGCTAATACAGATTCCTTTCCTAATCGACCAGGAAACAAACAGTAGAGCGCCCTTCTCTTATCGGCAGGATCTGTGACTGATTCAGCACCGAGGAAGTCAAATATAACCGGAACTGAACTTGTGGTCCATCCAACTGGAAACCATTTGCCGGGTATGTAGACGAAGTAGATCCATTTTTTAAGGGTAGAACGAAAATCTTTTTGCCAACCTTCAAGGAAACGAACGTAGTCTCTTTTCAAGCGGGTACCGTCGACAACCCAGACCATATTTTTATAAAACCTCTCACGAGCGTCTCTTTCCTCATGATCAATGTGTGAGTGTTGAAACTCGATTACCAAGCCATGTTCAGTGCGAACATCTGCAATATGTCTTTCTCCGGTCAGCTCATCAGGTAACGAGATCTCTTGCCAATGGTCGGGAAACTTATTTTTCCAAGCTCGATGCCATTCTGTTTCACTCTCCCACCATCGATCACAAATACTAATTCGTTTATGAGCCCAATGATTTATTTTAACTACTCCGCACTTAGCAATTAACTCTGAACCGCAGCTGGGACAAATTCCAGCGGCACCTTTGCTTGCTTCAGTTTTGCTACCATCTACAATAGCGAATTTCATCACAACCCGATTTTCACTCCTTAAACAAATCTACCAATTTTATTTTGGTGTCCATTTCAACCGTCGGTTAACAATTAT
>DASYTA010000271.1:0-2611 GCA_036002745.1 Cyclobacteriaceae bacterium
TTACTTCTCTTGATGGTTCATTACTGACTTTAGTATCAGTTGACGGAAATCAGCGTACTCCAGTTCCATTTCAGATTAGTGGCGACAAGCAACGGATGCTGCACTGGATCGTAAAATCAGATGGAAATCGTGGAAAGAAAATCTTTGAGCTTCAAAAGAAAAAACCTTCTGCCTTCACATCAATTGAAGCGACTAAAAACGACGGGGAACTCACCATTCATGATGGAAATAAAAATTTATTGCGATACAATTATAAAACAGTCTATCCTCCGGCAGGAATAGATACTGTGTTTAAGAGGAGTGCATTCATTCATCCGCTCTGGACCCCACACGGCCAGGTGCTCACGCGAATTCAAGCTCCGGATCATTATCATCATTATGGGATTTGGAATCCATGGACTCACGTGTTGTTTGAAGGAGACACCGTGGATTTTTGGAATCTGAAGAGCAGAAAAGGCACTGTTCGTTTTAAAGATTTTGTTTCCATCGTGAGCGGGCCAGTATATGCCGAGTATGCTGCGCATCACGAGCATGTTGCGTTTAAGAAAGATGGAAAAGAAAAAGTCGCTTTGAGCGAATTACAAACCGTAAGAGTCTACAAACCAGAAGAGAATTCAAATTACTATCTGGTTGACATTACCATCGAAATGAAATGTGCCAGTGAGAGTCCATTTTTGATTCTTGAATATCGTTATGCAGGATTAGGTTGGCGCGCTACCGAACAATGGAACAAGGACAATAGCGAAGTACTCACTTCTGAAAGTAAGACTCGCAAAGATGCCGATGGCTCAAACGCAAAATGGTTTTTGGTGCAAGGTAACTTAGACAATGATTATGGAGGAGCAGCGATGATGTCGCACCCATTGAACTATAATCATCCTGAACCGCTGCGCATCTGGCCTGAAAATTCAAATAAAGGTGAGATGTTTGCCATGTTTGCACCAACCAAAAATAAAGACTGGTTGTTGAGTCCTGGTCAGACCTACACGCTTAAGTATCGCTTTGTAGCATTTAACGATCATCTCGCCAAAGAAAAAGCCGAAAGTGCGTGGAGTTATTTTGCAACACCTCCAACGGTTACAGTTAAAAAATAATTGGATAGGAGTTTATAAAAACCTGATTTTATGAAGACGAAAAACAATTCCAAAATTTCCAGAAGAAAGTTCATAGAGTCATCTGCAAAAGCAGTTGCCTTCACTTCGTTTACTTTAGGATTCCCTTCTATAGTTCCGAGTACTGTGTTTGGTAAAAACGCTCCGAGCAATCGTATTAACATCGGTGCCATCGGCAATGGAAGAATTTCACGCATTCATGATTTGCCTGGTGTATGGAAGTTTGATCAAGCTCAGGTTATGGCGGTTTGTGATTTGGATACCAAGCGCGCAGCTGATGCCAAAATGTTGGTGAATGATTTTTATACAAAAAAGACCGGCAAGCCATTTGATGGTGTTACAGTGTATCATGATTACCGCGAACTGATAAAAAATAAAGACATTGATGCTGTTATCATCAGCACGCCTGACCATACACATGCGATGATCGCCATTGCGGCAGCAAGAGCGGGAAAACATATCTACATGCAGAAGCCTGCATCACTTACTATTTCGGAAGGACGAATCGTAAGTGACATCGTGCAAAAGAGTGGTGTGATCTTTCAGATTGGGAGTCAACAAAGATCATCAACACAATTCAGGTATGCGGCAGAGCTGGTTCGCAACGGAAGGATCGGTCAATTAAAAACAGTTTCTGTTGGATTGCCAGGAGATCCATCAGGTGACGAAGAACTGGAAATGCCGATTCCGGAAAATCTAAATTACGACATGTGGTTGGGCTCAACACCTAAAGTTTATTACACAGAGAAGCGTGTGCATCCTCAAGCAGATTATGGAAGACCTGGTTGGTTGCGCTGCGAACAGTTTGGTGCGGGAATGATTACCGGCTGGGGTTCGCATCATGTTGATTCCGCGCATTGGGCGATGGACACTGAACTTACAGGCCCTGTAGAAGTTTGGGGCAAAGCTGAATTCCCGACTAAAGGATTGTGGGATGTTCATGGTATTTTCAAAACCGAAGCGTTGTATAAGAATGGTGTGCACATGATTGTTAGTAATGAACTGCCCAATGGAATTAAGTTTGAAGGAACTGAAGGTTGGATATTTGTTACTCGTGGAAGCTATCAAGCTACAGCAAGTGATCCTGTTGCTGATGCACAAGGTGTGAAACCACTTGATGCGAGCGATCTGAAAATTATAAAATCTGAAATCGGTCCGAATGAAATTCATTTACCAGTGAGCGCTGATCATCATGGCAACTGGTTGGAAAGTATCCAGGCGAAGAAACAACCGATTGCTCCGGTTGAAGTTGCTCATCGATCTTGCTCGACATGCCTGGTTCATCATATCGTGATGAAACTGAATAGAAAAGTGTATTGGGATCCTAACAAAGAAAAGTTCATCAATGATGATGAAGCCAATAAAATGTTGGCGAGACCGCAACGTGCACCGTACATTATTCAATAGATATGAGAAAAGTACTTCTTACCATTTTCTTTTTATCTCCTTTTCTAATTTTCGCTCAAAGTGATTCGATACAGTCAAGAATGTATTCTTGG
>DASYTA010000272.1:0-2378 GCA_036002745.1 Cyclobacteriaceae bacterium
AGTTATTAATCGTTAAATATATAAGCACCATCCAGAGCAACAGAGTGTGTTTGTATTTTTCTGTTCTTCATATGTTCACCAATGTAGGTAACAAATCTTTTTGAATTGCTTCCGTCAAGAATGACACAATTCGCATTTATATTATCCAATGCTTCTTTGCGCAAGGAATTCTTGCTCACTATAAGATAATCGAAAAACGCATTTGTTGGCAGCTTGAAATCCTTTTCCGATATCCATGCAATTGTTTTATTATTCCATCGATAATAGTTCACTCCGTTAATTCTCTTCCCGAATGGAATTTTAAATTCAGTTGTAGAGACTCCGTGAATTAACCGATTAGGTTGAATATGGTATCGGATTCTTTCGGGATCAATTTGCAATGATGAGTCGCAAACAAAATAGGACTGTCCACGATCAATGAATTCAATCGCTTGATGGTTGTTAATACTATAGACAATCATCTGCCGTTGGTCAACTGATTCAAAAAAATGGTTCCATTGGAGGAATGCGAAAACAACAACCAATACGAGAGAGGTGTAAAGCCATCGCATTGATTTGAATTCGAAAACCAGAATCAAAGCCACGAGCATTGCCGCCAACACCCAACATTGAAATGCGGAGACGTAAATATTGTTGATCAAACTGAAAGGAAGTGCTTCGGTGCTGAAAACAATCCAATTCAGTGCTTTTATCAATCCTTCAAGAATGATTGCTGTGAATGACGCCAATGGTGGAATAAAACTTACCGTTAAAAGTAAAATTCCTGACACAAGCACTGCAGTAGAAAGCGGAATCACAAATAGGTTAGAAATCAAAAAGTAAGTTGGGAATTGATGGAAGTAAAGCAGTGAAAGAGCAAACGTGGCGAACTGTGCTGCGATAGAAACGCAAGTAATTTTCCAAACCCAATCTCCAATCGGATTATTAATATCCCACAGATTATAAATTGGTCGCTGCAAATAAACAATGCCCAGCACCGCGAGATAAGAAAGCTGAAATCCCACTGACGTAATCAGAAAAGGATTATAGACGAGCAATACGAACGCAGATGCTCCTAACGAATTGTAGATATTGGTTTGTTTTCCGAACGGAAGGGCCAATGCAATAAACGAAAACATCGTAACCGCACGAAGTACTGATGGAGAGAGCCCAGTAACAAAGGCAAATGCCCAAAGTAAAATCAAACTGGTTAACGCCACAACCCACTTACACCATTTGTATTTATTCAATGGCCTGAAAAGAAAAAGTATGATGGCATAAATAATACCCACGTGCATACCTGATACAGCGAGCACATGCATGGCGCCACTGGCAGCATAGGCATTCTGTAAATCATTGTCGATGCCGTCTGTCACTCCAAGCACAAGCGCAATAGCTATAGCACGCTCATCATCACCATGAACGTATTCGTTTATTTTCTTCATCGACCAGGCTCGTGCCTGATGTGAATAATAAATAAATCCTCTCCACGAAGTTGCACTTACAAATTTTACGTCTTCTGGCTGTACAAACTGTTGATGCGAAATATTTTTAAAACTCAGGAATCTTTTGAAATCAAATTCACCGGGATTGGAAGGAGGTCTTAACTCCTGTAGATTTCCTCTCACCAAAATTTTGTCATCATAATGGAAATTAGGTGGAGTGAAGTCCTTGGCAGAAATATAAAGCAACAATTTTCCAGTCGCAGGCTGCCAGGCTCCAGCTTCATCATCAGTTTTGATTGCAGTCACTTCGATCTCAATTCTCCAAGATTTTGCTTTTTTCTCAGGAACGCCTCTCACAATAGCTTCATAGGCGGTGATATCACTTTTTATTCGTGATAAATGATTTTTATCATTCGAATCGATAAACAGAAATACACGAATCAATCCGAAGAGAAAGACTGAAGAGAGCCCAAGAAAACCAAGCAAAACTGGAAATCGGTTTTGCGCGAAGGAGAGTTTAAACGTGAAAAAACCAGCGAGGCAAAAAATAAGTAAGCCAGTGGCAACTTGAAAAGAAACAAGATTAGAGAAATAAATTCCTAATGACGCGCCCCCCATGAAGAAGAGGGCAATTCGAATCATGGGGTAAGGCAACCACTTCATTTTTAATTACAAATTACAAATTTCAAGTTAAGCGAATTTCAAATAGCAATTCGTAATCTGTAATTCGTAATTTAAGCCACTCCTTCTACCAAAATCATTTTGGATTTAGCTGTCTTATATCTTAGTTCTTTCGCAGGAGCGTACTCTTCTGAAGACCACCAACTCTTGGCCAATTCTACAGTTGGAAATTCAATTACAACGAAACGTTTCGGATCCCAGCCTCCTTCGAGTGTCTCTGTTTTTCCACCGCGCACAATAAACTTGCCTTGATACTTCGCCAAAGTTGGAGGC
>DASYTA010000273.1:0-8990 GCA_036002745.1 Cyclobacteriaceae bacterium
CAATGCAGCCTTGATCATCTTTGTATTAGAAATCAAAAACATAGGGGCAACCAAAATTGGATAATCAATACCCAACATTTTATCGAGCGTGAGAATAGATGTGCTCATGTTTTTTATTTCAGAATTGGTTCGGCAATTCTATGAATTTCTAGTTTTTATAGCTGCCGGCTTCATCAATCGCAAAGTGGCAATGAGTGTGAGCAAAAAAGACAGAAGGCTGAATGCGGCCGCAAAAGGGAAAAAGAAAATCAATTCATCAATTCCCCAGGCCAAGAGTATAAAAGACAGAACGAAAAGGATATTTTTTACAAGGGCGATACT
Source organism: Cyclobacteriaceae bacterium (assembly GCA_036002745.1). Taxonomy (GTDB): domain Bacteria; phylum Bacteroidota; class Bacteroidia; order Cytophagales; family Cyclobacteriaceae; genus ELB16-189. The sequence continues at coordinate 322 of DASYTA010000273.1, forward strand.
ATGTGGTGCTACATTCGAGGTAATCCAAAGTATAGCAGTAATCAACAGCAATGCCAACGTACACGCAAAACCATATCCATCATAATATTCAGCCATGCTCCGATTCACACCCATGAATGGAAATTTTTGTGATGTCATAGACGCAATCACAGCTTGCTTTGCTGCATCAGGTGTTTTTTTCCATGTTGATGCACCAATGGTGTGGCCAACGGCATGAAGGAACATGAGGATGGCGGCAATTCGCAGGAGTATTTTTGGATTCATAGATTTATTAGTTGAGTGTTAGTCAATAAATATAGAACTTTTTACAAGTTCGATACTGGCTCATTTCTCAAAATTATTTGATCGGTGAAGCTCCAACCAATGAAATAACCTTAATTGTGCGAAGTCGCACAATGACAAGTTTCTAACTTGGATTGTTACGATGCTAACTGTAAATTTATTTTTTACTATGAGAATTCAAACAATATGTTATCTCGTCATTACATGTCTGCTTAGCGGGTGCCAACAGTCTAACTCCGACAGTAACAAAAAATCAATTCCCTCCGGTACACTCTTTATTATAGGTGGCGGCAGTCGCGATTCACTACTGATGCAAGAGCTCATCAAAGTTTCTGCATGGAAACAAGGCGATTGGATATCAGTAGTAACATTAACCAGCCGCTGGGACAGTGCCTTCATCTCGATGAACAATGAGTTTCTATTTCTTACGCAGTCAAAGATGAAATGCATTCGTATTGATTCAAATACAGTCAAAAATCCAGTTACGCTGGACTCCATGCGCAAGTCGAAAATCATCTACTTAAATGGAGGCGATCAGAATTTATTGATGAAGCATATTCAAGGCACTGCTTTTAAAAAATTAATCAATGAGGCTTATGACAATGGTGCCACCATAGCGGGAACAAGCGCAGGAGCGGCATTGATGAGTGAGCTCATGATTACCGGGGAATATTTAAAACGCAAAGATTTCAAAGTTGTATGGAAAGGTAATGTTGAAATTAAAGAAGGTCTTGGTTTTCTTGACTCAGTAATTGTGGATCAACATTTTATTGTAAGAGGGCGAACCAACCGCTTGTTATCTGCGGTACTTGATCATCCTAAATATGATGGTATCGGTATTGACGAATCCACCGCCATTATTGTGAAAGGAGATTCAGCAACTGTTACCGGCGAAAGTCAAGTTTTAGTCTATTGGAGTCCATCCTCCATAAAAGAGAAGGGTGACAACTTAGTTGGCACAAACAAATTGACTTTATCCGTATTTCTCCCTGGAGACAAGTTTAAAATAAGGAGATAAAGTCTGGAAGATTACTCGTGCTTCAGTGCATGCACCGGGTTTGCTCTTGCTGCGCGAATGGTTTCGAAACCAATCGTGAGCATCATTAAAAGCAAAACAAGAATACTACTTACAATAAACACTAAAGGGCCGAGCGAAATTCGATAGACAAATGTTTTCAACCATCCGTCCATAAAATACCAGGCGGCAGGTACTGCCACGAGACACCCTATCAAAAATATTCTCAAGAAGACAATCATAAATTGCCACGCAATCTGACCCACGCCAGCACCCAACGCTTTTCGAATCCCGATCTCCTTTGTCTTTTGTTCTGCCATGTACGAAGCCAAACCATAAAGCCCAAGAATAGTGATGCCCATCGCGAGAGTTGCGAATACTTTTGACAGCGCAGAAATCTTTTGTTCCTTTTTATAGAGTCGTCCAAATTCATCACTCACAAACCAGTAGTCAAATCCTACTCCGGGAATCGTTGCCTTCCATGTGTCTTCAATGAATTTAATTTTTTCAGGAATCTTTCCTTTGGGAAGTTTGATGTAAACAATCCGGTCCATGTTATCCGGGCGTGGACTTATCACCAGCGGCTCGATAGCATGATAAGCTGACATGTATGGAAAATCTTTCACCACACCGATCACGCGGCTCGTTCGCCTTGCATCGGTTTGCTCGATTGTCGTTCCGAGAATCTCTGCATTGGTTTTGTGCAGTTCAACCACGGCGCGTTCGTTCAGCATCACCGCATTGGAGTCTGATGGATTCTTAGAATCAAAATGTCGACCTGCCGTGAGCACGAGATCGTAGGTTTTCGGAAAATCAAAGTCACCATTGATCTGAGCCCATTGATATTCTTTATCGTCGAGTTGGCGAAAGCGAAATGGAAACTGCATTCCACCGAAATAATCATGGCGAGGTAAATGATTGCCGATCGTTACCTGATCTAGATCTTTATCAACAAGCACCGCGTTTTTAAATCCTTCATACTTGTTGTTAGGAGCTACAGTGCCATATCGTATAGAAAGAAGTTGATCTCCTTGCTCGTTAAGTTTCGACTTTTGAATAAGGTTCATCTGCTCGATGATCGTATTGGTAGAGATCATGAGCAAGATTGCTACGGCAAATTGAAATGTAACAAGGAATTTTCTCAAGCCATCTGAAGTTCCTCGTCCAGACATTTTTCCTTTCAGGACTTAAGCGGGTCGAAAGCCAGATAAATAAAATGCGGGATAACTTCCTCCAAGGAGAGTAACAAAAAAAGTTAAGCCAAGTATAGCGAGAATGACAACCGGGTTAAGCAAAGAATAAAACGAAAACGATTTACCGGTAAGAAAATTAAAAGAAGGCAAGAGCAACACTACAAGCACGATGGAAAGTAAAAGTGCGAGCAATGTGGTCATCGCTGATTCTTGAATGAACTGCAGCGCCAACTCAATTCGTTTGCTCCCCAACGTCTTTCGAATTCCAACTTCTTTTGCTCTCCCCACTGATCTTGCTGTAGCGAGATTCATGTAGTTGATCGATGCAATCATTAGAATGAGAATGGCGATGCCTGCAAACGTGACTACTGCTTTTTTGCTGCCCGAGTCGTTCACAAAATTCCATTGCATCGCTTCATCAAAATGAGTTTCGTTCATCGGCTTGATAACGGGTATAACCTTTCGGCCGCTGGCGTAGAATCCTGAGTCACTTCGTGTTGTAAAATCGGCAAGCTTTTCCGCTTCACGAGTCATGCTTTGCAAATCAGCAGGTCCATTTAGACGCATTATAGTTTGAAAAAATCCAGCGCGAAGGTCCATTCCGTTGAGAAATTCATCATACGTGATCCTTTGTGTTGCAAAGGCAGCCTTCAACCCGTTCAGGTTGAGTAAATATTTCGGCCGAAAAAATGTATTGGTTGGATAGTCCTTGAACACACCGGTGATCATGTATTCGATCTCCATGCCATTTGTGGCGAAGGGATGCCTGATCGTTAGTTGTTTATTTATTGGATCTCCGTCGCCAAACAAGGTTTGCGCAGCGGTCTCCGAGATGACCATGCTATTCGCCTGCTCAAGTGCTTTCTTCGGATTGCCTTTTACAAGTGGGAAGTAAAGGATGTCGTTGAAGTTGTTTTCAACCCAATACATTTCACCGTCTTGGTTGAGCACAATCCGATCTACTGACTTGTCGTGAATGGAAGCGGGGAAACCAAAAGCACCGAGGCGAGTAATCGATTCGATCTGTGAAAATTTATCTTTGAGTGAAAGCGGCCATCCTCCCGGCACTACACCAAATGATTCTTTATTACCATTCTTACTAATTACACTTACACCAATCTCGTAAAGTTGTTCGTTGTTGGGGTGAATGGAATCAAAAGTCACCTCATCATACACGAAGAGAAAAATTAACGTGGCACTGGCGATGCCCACGGCTAGCCCGGAGATATTAATAAAGGTGTAGGTTTTGTTTCGGAGGAAATTGCGTAGTGAGATGATAAGGAAGTTTCTAAACATAGGGGTCGATTTAAAAATTAAATAAACGTAACCAACCCCTCTATCGATTAGACTAACATAAGAAATTTTTGGGGAGTAATTCCTAATTTTTTGTTAATCCTCCAAACTGGATTATTTCTTCTCGATGTTCCTCTCACTTTCATGTTTCCACATGCCGTAGCTTTTTGTCCAGCCTTGAGTTTTGTAGCGAAACCAAAAATGCAAGGCAGTTCCAAAAATGAACAGGCTGAGCAAGATGATCCAATGGCATAGAGAAGCCATAGCATTTCCTTCGATACTCTTTTATCTGTGATTTTATACTCATGATCAATAAAGAAAAATTCGTCTCGTATAAAGTCATTGTCCTTGTTAGTCTTATTAAGAATTAACTCTAAGTCCAAGATGTTGTTCTCCATGAAGAACTCAACACAATTGTAAATTAATTCTTGTTTGCTTTTTTTGTGAAAATGTAAACCCTTATTTTTCGGTAAGAAGTAAACGTCAAACACGTCTTTACCAAAATGTTCAAGGAGTAATGATTCTCCGTTTTCGTTGAGAATAGAAATGACATGAAGTCCATTAGGTCTCTTGTCAGTCCAGTTGAAATTTATCAACTCCAGAATTGATTCTTTGTCACAAGATAGGTACTCAGAATATTCTCCTTCTTCGTTCTTGTAGTCTTTTGTCCTATACTTAAAACTCATCTTTACGATGTTATTATTGCCTTATATCCCTTTATTATCCAACCCACTCACCACCTCCTCCGTATGCTCTCCCAAATGTGGCGGAGGCAGTAATCCTGTTTCTATCTTCCAACCTCCAGCACCCTTTCCAATATAATTTCTCACACCTTGCACTCCTGCACCACTCAGCAATGTCTCAGTCACCTGTGGTAACTCAAACACATCTTTTAAATTTTGGATAAACCCTGCAGGAATTTTTTTTGCGTGCAATTCTTCAATGAAAACTTTCGAGTTAATCGACATGATTTTTTCTGAGAGGATTTTGTTCAGCTCTTTGCGGTGCGCCACACGCTCTTGATTTTTCACAAACCGATCTCCTAAGTCTTCAGACTCAAGTCCTAAAATTTTCACAAGCTCATCAAATTGTTTGTCGCTACCCACCGCCAGTAAAATCCGTTTGCTGTCTTGTGTTACAAACGAATCTCCATAGGGTGCAATGTTCGGATGCGCTGAACCTTGTCGCTGCGGCAATTTTTTTCCTACGAGCCAGTTGGTGGCTTGATTCGCCAGCGAAGCCACTGCAGTTTGTATCAGCGACACCTCCACGAAACTTCCTTCTTTTGTTTTCTCTCTCCTTAATAACGCTAGCAACAATCCTTCTTTCAACTGATGAGCAGCCAACACATCGATCAACGCCACAGGCATTTTTGTAGGCGGTCCATCGTGTTCACCATTCAATGCCATGAAACCCGCTTCCGCCTGAATGACGGCATCATACCCAACACGATCATCATCCGAACCATAACCGGTGATTTGTCCGTAGATTAGTTGTGGGTTGTTAGTTCTTAGTTGCTGGTAAGATACTCCGAGCTTCTCGGCATCGCCAGGTTTGTAGCTTGCAATGACGATGTCACATTTTGTGGCTAATTTTTTTACGATCTCTAAATCTTTTTTGATCGTTAAATCGAGTGCGACTGATTTCTTTCCCCAGTTGCATGAACAGAAATAGGCGGACCGATCATCTGTAAGTTCGTCGGGAGTTTTCCACCCACGCGTCACATCGCCTCCGATTTTTGGGTTTTCAATTTTAATTACCTCGGCACCGAGCTCGGCAAAGAATTGCCCAACACTTGGTCCAGCCAGCACCGAAGCGAGCTCGAGGACTTTCAAATCATTCAACATTGGGATAAGTTAATAGTTATTCATTAATAGTAGTCTCAATCCGTTTAACAAAAAACTAACAACCACTCACAAAAAACGAGCAGCGAAAATAGAATCATTTATTGCATTTTTGCGTTCCATACCGAAAACTGATTCTATGTACCGATTGATCTTGATTTTGTTGTCCGTTGTGTTGTTCTCTTGCAAAGAAAAACCTGTTGAACTGAAAGCCGGTGTTTGGCGCGGCGTGATTGATTGCCAGGGCCACGACCTGCCGTTCACATTCGATGTAACCAAAAGAAATGACAGTCTGCTCGTCACTATTCATAATGGAGCGGAAAAGATTTTACTGGATGAGGTTTCCATCTTTGGAGATTCGGTGAAAATGGTCATGCATATTTTTGATGCAGAACTCCGCGCGAAAATTGAGGATGATAAACTTTCAGGAACGTTTGTAAAAAATTATGCGCGTCAGGCCAATCAACCTTTCAAGGCAACCTTCGGTGACGATTATCGCTTCTCAAAAAACTCCTCAGAAAAGACAACTGACTTTTCCGGCAAGTATCAAATCGAATTTAAAACAGCGAAAGGAAAAATAATTCCTTCGGTTGGAGTGTTTGAACAAAATGGAAATCATCTTTCAGGAAGTTTCCTCACTCCTACCGGCGACTATCGCTACCTCGAAGGAAATGTGGTGGACGATAAATTGATGCTTAGCACCTTCGATGGAAACCATGCTTATGTTTTCATCGCTTCGAAATCAGGCGACTCGCTAAAAGGCGATTATTATGCCGGCAAACTCACTTATGAATCCTTCAAAGGTGTTAAAAATGAAAATGCCAAAATGCCGGATGCAGAATCTCTCACCTATTTAAAAGAAGGCTTCGATAAAATCGATTTTAAATTTCCTGATCTCAATCACAACCTCGTTAGTCCATCGGATGAAAAATTCAAAAACAAAGTGTTGATCCTTCAGATATTTGGAACGTGGTGCCCCAATTGTATGGACGAAACAAAATTTCTGGTGCCGTGGTACCGAGAAAATCACGACCGCGGAGTTGAGATTCTCGGTCTTGCCTACGAACGCAAAGACGATTTCACTTATGCAAGTGAGCGTGTAAAGAAGACCATTCATAAAATGAAAATTCCGTATGAGTTTGTAATCGCCGGTGTGAACGACAACGAGAAAGCATCCAAGACATTGCCGATGTTAAATAAAGTGGTGGGCTTCCCTACTACTATTATAATTGGTAAGGATGGAAAAGTGAAATACATCCACACAGGATTTGAAGGCCCAGGCACTGGAATTTATTACGAGCAATTCAAAGAACGATTTAATCAAGTCATCAATGAACTTTTGGCGGAGAAGGGTTAATGGTTAGTTGTTATTCGTTAATTGTTGGTTTCGTGATTAACTAAAAAGTAAACACTTGACACCTAAAAAACGGTTAACGTACATCTTGCTGACAAATTTAATTTGCTTATTTCCTGCTGGACATGCGGTAATACCTTTAGGACTATTTGAACCCATTTTAATCTCAGGCGCAATAACGACCACCACTGAATCACCGGCAATGTGGATATGCTCTGCAATTTTACTAATTCTTGGACAAACGCTTATTGTCATCGCGTTGACGCAAAAGGTTGAAAAAAAAGTAAGTCGCTTTGGGCTCATTGGACTATTAGTTTTGATATTAGCGACGGTAAGCGTTTACCTGACGATGCATGAACGACTGTGGGCAATTACGCTTCTGACAGCGATTCCATTTATTATTTTATCATGGATATTTTTACAGAAAACGATTTTAGATAAATAGAATGTGAAGTATTCGTTCGAATAACTAACAACTGGCGACCATCCAATGAACTTTTAGCAGTAAATTTGCCTTTGAAAAAATAAGCAAGCCTTAACCTTGCCATTTTACATATGAAAAGAGTAGTTGTCGGCCTATCGGGTGGCGTTGATTCCAGCGTAACCGCCTATTTACTAAAAGAACAAGGATACGAAGTGATCGGCATGTTCATGAAAAACTGGCATGACGATTCAGTTACGATCAGTAATGAATGCCCGTGGCTTGACGATAGCAACGATGCGATGATCGTAGCACAGCATCTCGGCATCCCATTTCAAGCGATTGATCTCAGCAGCGAATACAAGGAGCGCATTGTCGACTATATGTTTACCGAATACAAAGCAGGCCGCACACCCAATCCGGATATTCTTTGCAATCGCGAAATCAAATTTGATATTTTTTTGAACGCCGCGATGAAATTGGGTGCAGACTATGTCGCTACCGGTCATTACGCACGAAGAGAAGAAATAGAAGTTGGCGGCAAAAAAAATTATCGGTTGCTTGCCGGAAAAGATCCAAACAAAGATCAAAGCTATTTTTTGTGTCAGCTCACGCAGGCTCAGCTTTCAAAAGCATTATTTCCTGTTGGAGAATTACTAAAACCAGAAGTGCGTGAGATCGCAAAGAAGGCAGGCCTTGCTACCGCAGAGAAAAAAGATTCGCAAGGGTTGTGTTTCATCGGCAAAGTTCACTTGCCTGATTTTTTGCAGCAACGTCTTGAAACAAAAAAAGGTAAAGTGATTGAAGTTCCAGCAACTTCTACAACCTTTCAAAACGGATGGGCACAAGATGATCTTGTTCATCTAACAGAACCATACACGCTTCAACCTGAATTAGGCGAAGTAGTTGGCGAACATAATGGCGCGCATTATTATACTATTGGCCAACGTAGAGGATTAAATATCGGAGGTTTTGAAAAACCATTGTTCGTAATTGGCACTGATACTGACAAGAATATTATTTACACCGGCATGGGCGAAGATCATCCCGGGTTATACCGTACGGGTTTATTCATTCCATTCACCGATGAACATTGGGTACGAGAAGATTTTAAGCTAAAATCAGGCGAATCAAAAAAATTCATGTCGCGGATTCGCTATCGCCAACCACTGGAAGCCTGTACGCTTCATCAAAAAGAAAATGGTCTGTATATCCTCTTTGAAAGACCTCAACGAGGCGTAACTCCGGGGCAATTCGCAGCCTGGTA
>DASYTA010000274.1:0-7331 GCA_036002745.1 Cyclobacteriaceae bacterium
GCAATCCATGACATGGCTAATCCTTTGGCTTCGTTTCCTTTAAGATCGAAAGAAGTTCGTTCGCCTTTAAAGTTCGTTACTTTATCTGCTGTAATCCGATAGATAGGAAGAAGTCCTACAGAAAAATTAAATCTGGAGAGTCTAAAGTTTCGCTCAACGCGGAGCATCACATCGGTGCCTCGTTTGAGGTAAGTTGAGTTTGGATACAGCTTTACATATTCAAATTCTTCGGGATCTGTCGGATTACCGTTGTCCCAACGATGCCAATCAAACTGATTATTGTTTTGGTTCAATGGAATTTGAATCCCTGTTGCGATCAGCCAACGTCTGTTAATAAGCGAGATTCCTGAAATAACATCCCACGTGCCCAGACTTGTTTGATAATACATAGGAAGCGCATTTCCATCAGAAGTGAAGAAATCAGAATTGTTAGATGGAATTTTTCCGCCCACCGACCAGTTAAGATCAAATTTGTCGGAAGAGTAAATATTTCTTGTCACACACAACGATAAATCACTTAAAGAGGAAGTAGTGGCCAGTCTACCCTCTACATGTTGAAATGGAATTTTTATTTGAAAAGTAGTTTTCCGATTGAGACTAAAATTCATGTCTGCAGTGGCGACATAAATAATAGGAGTAAGCGTTGTTGATCCTCTATAGAAACTGATTTCCATAGAGCGAAGCTTAACTGCTATTTTTTTATTATAGGGCTGATCGGGTTTCATTGCGCCCATAGTACAAAAGCCAGCATCGCTGCAGCCTTGGGCGAACGAGTAAAATGAAATTATTAGAAAAAGGAAGAGGGGAATCCAACTTTTCATCTAACCAAAAATACAAATTACTCCCGATAATTTTAGGAGCCGAACTGGTATTGGAATTCTCAGGAGTTTACATTCCCAATGATTGATTCTCGATAGATGCGAGCTCGATGATTTTCTCGTACTCCACAGGGTTGAGATCGTTGAAGAAATAATGAACCGGATTTACATGAGCTCCGTTAACAAAAACTTCATAGTGAAGGTGAGGTGCTGTTGATAAACCTGTATCGCCAACGTACCCGATCAAGTCGCCACGTTTTACATGCTGACCTTGGCGCACGGCAAAACCATGCATGTGGGCATAGCGTGTGCGATAGCCGAAACCGTGGTCAATCTCCAATACTTTTCCATAGCCGCTGAAATTTACTTCGGCTCTTTCAATTACTCCGTCTGCTGTCGCATAAATTGGTGTTCCAATTTGTGCGGCAAAGTCAACGCCCGTGTGCATTTTAAATACTTTATAGACAGGGTGAATTCGCATTCCAAAACCGGAGGCAAGACCAATTAATTCTTTATTGGCAACAGGTTGAATGGCCGGGATCGCAGCAAAAAGCTTTTCTTTGTTTTCGGCAAGGGCTACTACATCATCTTGTGATTTAGATTCAACGTAAACTTTGCGCTTCAATCGGCCAAGAATTTCTTCGAGTTGAATGATTACTTCCTCGTGACCGATATTTTTACTACGAATGTCCTCAAACCGATCGGATCCTCCTATACCGCCTTCTCTAACTCCTTTATCAATGGGCTCAGCACCTAATACCGCACGGTAGATATTATCATCACGATACTCCATGCTGGCCAATTGCTTTTCCAGTTTCTGAAGTTCAACTTCCATATTTTGGTAGTAGAATTCCATCTCTTTCACTTCATTTCTAAGGAGAAGTTCTTTGGGTGACTCAAAATAATTACCACCTAGCAGTAATAGACCCACTGCCATGGCCAAGGTTAGAGAGACAATGCTGAGAACATTGAGAATGACGTCACCGGTTGTGGTCTTGATCCGTTCGTACTTACACGTTTCTGTGTCGTAGTAGTATTTAATTCTCGCCATAGTGTTTAAAAAAGCCGTTTTAAACTGGTCTGAAAGCCTTAATTACGCTTTCATTGCATTCCAGAAAAGGGCCACCAATAAGATCAATGCAATAGGGGATGGCGGGAAATACCGCATCCAGGCATTGACGGATGGCCTTGGGTTTGCCGGGTAAATTTACAATTAAAGTTTGATTTCGTATGCCAGCAACCTGGCGAGACAAGATGGCGGTAGGGACGTACTTTAGGCTCTCCATTCGCATTATTTCACCGAATCCGGGTAGCATTTTAGTACAAACTGCTTCCGTAGCTTCCGGAGTGACATCGCGTAAAGCTGGACCTGTGCCGCCAGAGGTTATTATCAGGCAGCAATTTTTATCATCTGCCATTTCTATCATGGTTTGCTCGATCTCACTTTGCTCGTCGGGGATAATGGCATACTCTTTCTCCCACTGACTCTTTAAGTACTCATTTAAAGTGGAGACGATGGCTTGACCAGGAATGTCTTCATATATTCCTTTGCTTGCGCGATCTGAAACATTGATGATTCCGATCCTTATCATCAATTACGAATTAGAAATTACGGAATTACGAATTGAATTCTTTGAAGTGATTTGGATTTTTCCAATAATCCTGCAAATCTCTTCTGCATCAGAGATTAAATCTTCACTTACTTCTCTTGATAGAAATTCAGTAGCTGAAAGAAGTTTAATCCAGTATAAAGTTTCCCTTGCTTCTTTATATGCTATGGAAAGCTTTGAAATGAAATCTGCTTTTGATTGACCACCAATTGCCTCCTCAACATTTGCTCCGATGGAAGTACCACTTTTTAGTAATTGCTTTGAAAGAACGTATTCGTGATTGGATTGGAGTAGCTTGTAAGTATTGACTATCTTAATTGCGAATGCAAAGCTTTTTCCTTGAATAACATTATCGCTTTTCATTCCTTAGTTCGTAATTCGTAATTCTTCATTTTTAATTTTTCAGATCGTCCTTTCTTAAACACTTGCCTTCCTTTGTTAATGCCTCTTCGGATTTCCTTTTGTTTCTCAACAGGAAGCGTGATGATTTCTTTACATTCTGCAGAACAACAGTTGTTGAATTTCGTAGCGCACTCTTCACATTGAATGAAGAGCAAATGACAACCATCATTTTTACAATTGGTGTGAGTATCGCAAGGCTTGCCGCACTGATGACAAACGCTGATGACGTCTTCGGAGATACGTTCGCCTAATCGTTCATCAAACACAAAATTCTTTCCGATGAATTTGTTTTCGAGGCCCTGAGCTTTGACTTGCCTTGCGTACTCAATAATCCCTCCATTCAATTGAAAAACATTTTTGAAGCCAACGTGCTTCATCCACGCACTTGCCTTTTCGCAGCGGATTCCTCCGGTGCAGTACATCACGATGTTTTTATCCTTTTGATCGTGCAGTAAGTCTTCGGCAATTTTCAATTCTTCACGAAACGTATCAGCATCGGGGCAGATTGCATTTTTAAATCGACCCACTTCACTTTCGTAATGATTGCGCATATCGACAATCACCGTATTAGGATCCTCTGTCAATTGATTGAAGTCTTTTGCGTTAAGATGGATGCCACTGTTAGTTACATCAAACGATTCATCATTGAGGCCATCAGCTACGATCTTTTTTCTAACGAGGATTTTTAATTTGAAAAAAGATTTGCCGTTATCATCAATGGCGGTATTCAATCGAATACCATTTAGAAAATCAATTTGAAAAAGTTGTGACTTGAATTTTTCTACATTTTCATCGGGCACACTTATTTGTGCATTGATACCTTCGTGCGCAACGTATATTCTGCCGAGCACGCCCAACTGATCGAAAAGGAGGTAAAGATCATTTCTGAACTTTTGCGGATCCTGGATTTTGTGGTATTTATAAAAGGAAATAGTAGTTCTTGGCTCATTGGAATGCTTGAGCTTTTCTTTAAGTTCTTTGCTGTTAATCCGATTATGAAGCATTTTGAGTACGGTTCAAAATGCAAAGATAATTAATTCGTTTCTGGCAACAACTTGCCCTTCAGGAGTTTATTGTAGTCATCGCAAGAGAGATACCCTAGCTTATGACAGGCAGGACATTCTTTGTAGACTTCGCCGAAATAATTTTTCTTAACCACTACGGCAGAGCCCTTGCAGGTTGGGCATACTACTTTGCCCGTTGGCCCGCAGTCTATGTAATAATCGCCAGACAACACTTCTGCTGCCCGTTTCGCTTCTTTTTCGTGTTCTTTCAAGAGCTCAGTTTCTGCCTTTGAGAGCCACTGCATACATTCTTCAGAATATTGACCTTGTGTTCCTTTCAATTGAATATACTTATTCAGCCAGTCAACGCTCTGTCTGTATTTGCCAAGAAAATATGAGTTTTTTCCAAAGTGAAAAGTAAGGTCGGAAGGAACGCTTCGAATCGACTTAAGAACAGTTCGAAACATTGCATCAGCCGTTTCATATTGGCCTTCCTCTGAGAGGCGAACAGCCGAGTCGATCTTTTGAGTAATTTTTCGTGTGCGATCCATTTGTCGCTGTAGTTCCAACTCACGGATTTTATCTTTCTCCGCTTGCGACTGTGCAAACGCCTGAACAAATCCTACTACCAAAACCAAGGTCAAAAATCTTCTTAGTGCAATCATTTCTTTTTATCAGTAAAATCTTCTTTGTTAATATCTAACCACTCCAACGCAGAGAGATGAAAAATATCTTCTTTCACTTTTTTCGTCAGCTCCATATCTTCAACAAACTTGCCAATCTCTAAATCGCCAAGAGGAAAAGGATAATCCGATCCCAGCATCACGCGATTTGAGCCCTGCAATTTTAAAACATATTCCAACATCATCCCATCATGTGTTACACTATCCACCCAAAATTTTCCCAAATATTTTCTCGGGTCGATGGCGTTATCGATAGCCACCAGGTCGGGCCGGCACTCAAACCCATGGGCGATTCGCCCGATAGTTGGAAGAAACGATCCGCCGGCATGGGCAAACATCACCCGTAGCTTTGGGAGTTTCTCAAAAATCCCTCCAAAAATCATAGAGCAAATAGCGCGCGAAGTTTCGGCTGGCATTCCAACTAACCACGGCAACCAATACCGTTGCATCTTCTTTTCGCCCATCATGTTCCAGGGGTGAACCAAAACAGCAAGACCTAATTTTTCGCACGCCTGAAATATAGGGAAGAATCTTTCTTCGTTAAGATTCTCATCGTTAATGTTCGAACCAATTTGTATTCCTTTGACACCAATTTTTTTAAGTCTCTCCAATTCACTCACAGCCAACTCCGCATCTTGCATCGGTACAGTGCCGAGACCAATATAATTTTTGGGATACTTCTCAACAAGCTTTGCTATATGATCATTTAGAAATTGTGAAAGCGAAAGACAATCGAGCGACTTTGCCCAATAAGAAAACATGACTGGGATGGTGCATACCACTTGTACTTGTGTTTCAAATTTGGCATACTCTTCAATTCGCAGTTCTGGGTTCCAGGCATTTTCTTTGATCTCACGAAAAAATTGATTGCCACGCATCATTTTAGCAAAACCTTTTTTATGGTGCTGCAGATAAATGAAATCTCCATAGCCAAACTTCTCGCTCCAGTTGGGCATTTTCTTGGGCAAGATGTGTGTATGGCTATCTATTTTCAGCATTCAGAATTTTATAATTCCGAAATATCGGGATTTTTGAGCGTAAAGAAATTATAATCACTCAGATAGGCGCAATGCGATACCAAATAGAAATCAGTATGACCAGCAATACCTAAGGATCGTTGGCCATTTTTGTTGCGTACCAAATTGGTCATGCCTCTCCAATGGTAAATGATTGAAAGTCAATCAAGATTTTATTCATTAGCAACATCATCGTGGTCATGATCACGAATTTTACCTAAATGATTTCAGACCTCTTAGTTATTTTTATTAAGACTCTAGATGGAATCTGATGAGTGTGCAGCAAACGTTGAACCTCTTTATTTACAAGAGTAGGTGGCACCATAGAAGGTAAACAGCCAACTGTAATTGTATTGTCCAGACGCTTCATTAATAATGGATGTGATGTATCCATTTTGAGCATATGTAAAGGTTTGGGCTAAATATGGACTAAAGGTTGTTTGACTGTATGCTGTTGCATCGAAATACACGGTGCTGGCAATTAGGTTACTTACGCTTGGATCATATTTAAATAAATATATTTCCACCAGCGTCAAGTCGGGTGAAGCTGCAAAAAAACGCTCTCTGTTGTCGTAAGTGTGATGGACGGCCGCCAGTGCCAAGGCGTTTGAATAAGTAGCCATATATTTTTTTGAAACGTTATTGTCGACACCGTATTCATACTTAAATGTAAAGGCAACTCCTCCACCGAGGTTTTCTTCACCCATGACCAAACGATCTTTTGTGTCATATTTATAAGTGATCGTACTTAGCAAATAGGTTCCTTGGCTTTGGGTGAGTTTTGAAGGTTTATTATTCGGTCCGTACTCGAAAGTATAAACCACAGGAGTAACTGAGCCGCTATATTGGATATAATAACTGACTGTTGTTAATAGTCCATTTGTATAGCCCATTTTCCATTGCTCATATGGAGTTGTAGGATCGGAAAGAACATGTTGGATTTCTGAAAGCCTCTTATCGCCGGTATACAGGTAATTATATTTCCCGTAAGCAGTAGCGAGGGAGGTAAGAAGGCAAGGCTGAGTATGCAAGGGAGTGCTCACTTGCGAGGGAGATGACTGCGAACTTGGGGTGACGTCTTCGTGCTTTTCACAGCCTACTACAAAAATGAAGAGGCCAAGCCACAAGCACACAACCATTTTGTTTGAGATGTCCTTGAGTTTCATTGACAGGAGTAATTCATATTTGTGAATACAGCTTGCTTATTACCCGTCCCAAAAGTGACCATTTTCGAAGTTGCATTCCATTTGGAATCATACTCGTACTCATATTGAGAAGTTATAGTGACAGGCCCACCATAGGCACTTGAATAAGTGTCCGTTCTTGCAGGCAAATTGTTGGCGTTTGGTAGCTCACCAAAAAAGTAGACTTCCACGATAGCTAAGTCTTTTGATTCTGAATAAAAGAGCGGTGATGCCAAAATCTCATTTAAAAAGTAACAGGTCGAGACAAATGTAAAAAAATTCTCAGGAATATTGAAAACCAGGCATTTCAATGCTCACTTACCTATTAGGATTGTCTCAGGATTGGAACATCACTCGCTTTTATGATGGTGAATACAAAAATGGCGCCATGCGAATTGTATTTGATCGAACAGCAAGCGGTCAAAAAAATGTTAGTTTGATTTATTTTCTTATACCGAAGAATCAAGCGAGATAAGTCAATTTAACGATTGCCAATTAAAATCTCCCAAGCTTAGGTATAGATGGAATAAATAAGTAAGATAGTTTTACTTAAATCCATACGATATGAAAAAAATAATACTGTTTTCAATTATTGTCATTTGTGCAATTGACTC
>DASYTA010000275.1:0-7374 GCA_036002745.1 Cyclobacteriaceae bacterium
CAGTTGTTTCATTAAGCAATACGTCATCCGAAATTCTGAAAACAGAATTATCAAAATATAGCAACATTGAAAGCGTCACAGCAGCTTCGCATCTGCCGGCTGCCGGAACAAGCTACGGAGAAGGATTCAAGAGATCATTCGAAGATAAAGAGTGGATTGATCTCTATTATTTTTCAGTTGATGAAGACTATCTTAAGAATATTGAAGTGCCATTGATAGCGGGAAAGTTCTTTCAGGCATCAAACCAGGAATCGAACAAAAAATTTATTGTTCTCAGCGAGAAAGCAATCGAAACATTTCATTTCAAAAACAATCTTGATGCTATTGGCCAGGAAATCATTATTCAGAAAGATTCTTCACGATATCAAATCATTGGGGTGATAAGGAATTATAATCACCAAATGCTCATGGAAAAAATGGCTCCAATGGCTTTGATCTATAACCCAAAAGAATTCAATCTGCTTCAAGTAAAGTATAAAGGCTCGTATGAGCAAGCGGGCAAATCCATTGAAGCTGCATGGGCAAAAGTAAACCCCAACTTGAAAGTGGATTACAAAGACTTTTATGAAGAAGTGCATAAAATCTACGACATCTTTTTTGGCGACTTGGTGAATATACTTGGGGCGATCTCATTTCTCGCTGTTTTGATTTCATGCCTTGGTTTGTTAGGAATGGCAACTTATTCTACAGAAACAAGAATAAAAGAAATCTCTATTCGGAAAGTGTTGGGCTGCGGCGATGGCGCATTGATTTATTTGTTGTCGAAAGGGTTTGTTGTAATTCTATTGATAGCAATTGGAATCGCGGTTCCAGCCGCTTATTTTCTTAACAACTTGTGGCTTGAACAATTGGCCTACCACGTGTCCGTGGATTTTTTGACGATCAGTTTAGGAATTCTTTTACTGTTGATTTTTAGCGGTCTTACCATTGGTTCACAAACCTGGCGAGCGGTATATGTGAGTCCGGTAGAAAATTTAAAAGGAGAGTAAGTTTTTGCTTATAAAATTCGGCTAGCCTTCCCATAAAAATTGCGCTATACTTGTGGCGCAATTTTTAGTTTATTCATGAGCGAATTTTCTCTCTACTTCGGGCTTGGCAAAGATCATATTCTTGACTACGTCAATGGCTACGACCATATTTTATTTGTCCTAGCGCTGTGTGCCGTTTATCTGGTGTGTGATTGGAAACAGATATTAATTCTTGTTACCGCATTTACAATCGGTCATTCCATCACATTGGCATTGGCTACGTTGAACATCATTTCAGTAAAGACAGAATTGATCGAGTTTCTGATTCCGCTCACCATTTTTATTACTGCGGTTTCTAACCTTTTTAAAAATGAAGCCGCTACCTACAAAAGGAATATTCAGATCAATTATTTTTTCGCGTTATTCTTTGGGCTTATCCACGGCATGGGTTTCTCCAATTATCTCCGTGCGATTTTGGGAAAGAGTCACGAAATACTAACCCCTCTATTGGCCTTTAACCTTGGCCTTGAGTTCGGACAAATAATAGTTGTAACTTTTTTTCTGGCAATCAGTTATATTTTGGTCGATTGGTTGAAAGTATCGCGAAGAGATTGGAAGATGGTACTTTCGTCAGCTATCGCGGGGATCGCTCTTATTTTGATGAAGGATCGGCTTTTTTAATCTTTAAATTTTTGAATTCTTAATTTGTATTAACCATAATTCTATGAAACAGTTTGTATTACTTTTTTTTGTGATGGTTTCAATCGCCGCTATGGGGCAAGAAAAACCGAAAGAAAATATCCCCCAATGGAAGGGAAAATTTGAACAACTCGATCAAATCCTTCCAACACCCAATGAATATCGTACAGGTTCTGGCTCGCCAGGCCCTAAATACTGGCAGCAACAAGCCGACTATGATATTACTGCTGAACTCAATGATGAGAACCAAAGCATTACTGGTAGTGAGACAATCACCTACACCAACAACTCACCCGATGTGTTGAAATATTTGTGGCTGCAGCTGGATCAGAATCTTTTTATGAAAGATAGCAACACCCCTAAGACCTCAACCAATTCGGTAAAGGATTCTACTGCAGCGAAGCAAATGGGAAGTCAGCTTGGTTTATTTGATTACGATGGTGGCCATAAAATCAAATCTGTAAAAGATGCAACAGGAAAAGATTTGACTTATTCCATCAATAAAACAATGATGCGAATTGATTTGCCTCAACCATTGAAGCCGGCAGGAAAAATTTCATTTAAAATTGAGTGGTCGTACAATGTTCTTGATCGCAACGTGGCAGGTGGACGGAGTGGTTACGAATATTTTCCTGAGGACAATAACTACGAGTATACTATCGCACAGTGGTTCCCACGCATGTGCGTGTATGATGATGTTGTCGGCTGGCAGAATAAGCAGTTCCTCGGTCGTGGAGAGTTTACTCTTCCTTTCGGAAATTATAAAGTAAACATCACTGTTCCTTCGGATCATATCATTGCGGCAACCGGTAGTTTAAAAAATGCAGCGCAAGTTTTAACACCACAACAAATTGCTCGCTTTGAAAAAGCAAAAACAACTTATGATAAACCAGTTATCATCGTAACACAGGCGGAAGCTGTCGAGAAAGAAAAGACGAAAGCAAAAGACAAGAAGACATGGCAATTCGAAGCAACGAATGTTCGTGACTTTGCTTTTGCATCATCACGCAAATTTATTTGGGATGCTATGGCAGTGAAGATTGCTAACAGCTCTCCATTGGCAATGTCATTCTATCCTAAAGAAGGAAATCCATTGTGGGAAAAGGAATCAACTATTGCTGTGAAAAATACCATTGAAGTGTATTCAAAATACACTGTTGATTATCCTTATCCTCAAGCAACTTCCGTTCACTCAGCTAGTATTGGAATGGAGTATCCGATGATCTGCTTCAATTTTGGTCGCCCGAAAAAAGATGGTACGTATGACACTCAACTTCTTCAGAGAATGCTTGGTGTTGTTATTCACGAAGTAGGGCACAACTTCTTCCCTATGATTATCAACAACGACGAACGTCAGACAACCTGGATGGATGAAGGCATTAATAGTTTTGTTCAGCTACTCACCGAACTTGAGCGCTATCCAAACTTAGATTTTAATCGTGGCAAACCTGCAGGATTAGTTCCTTATATGAAAGGAGATAAAACAACCATGAGACCGTTGATGACTAACTCAGAGCAAGTAATACAATTCGGTTCTGAGCAATATCAAAAAGCTGCCACCGCCTTATATATTTTGCGCGAAACAGTAATGGGTCACGAGTTGTTTGATAGATCATTTAAAGAATATGCTCAGCGTTGGGCTTTCAAACATCCGAAGCCTGCTGATTTTTTCCGCACAATGGAAGACGCTTCAGCCGTTGATTTAGATTGGTTCTGGCGCGGATGGTTTTACTCAACCGATAATGTGGATATGTCGCTTGACCAAGTGAAGTGGTATAAGTTAAGAACTGAAAAAAAAAATTTGGAAGGCAAAGAAAAGACGGTAGCCAAAGGTGATCTCGCTTCAGCGAAAGATGACAAGAAAGCACCTGAAGATTTTAACAACGGACCGAACTACATCAGTGTGATCCCAACCGATGCTCGCTTTAATGGGGAATTCCAAAATAAAATTGACGACAAGGCAGTTATTTCAAAATTGGAAAACAAGAACTTGTATGAAGTGACGCTTTCAAACAAAGGGGGATTGGTTATGCCAGTGATTATCGAATGGACATACAAAGATGGTTCGAAAGAAACGGACCGCATCCCAGCTGAAATATGGAGAGTGAATGAAACCAAAGTGACCAAAGTATTTGCGAAAGAAAAAGAAGTGACAAGTGTAACGGTCGATCCTCAAAAAGAAACCTCTGATATTAGTGTTGATGACAATGTGTTTCCTCGAGTTGATCAGCCCTCTAAGTTTGATGAATTGAAAAAGAAAACAAATTAAGAAACGCTGAAACAGTGCCGCATCAAATTTTGATGCGGCATTTTTATTTTTTATACTTTTATCTCCTTAATTTAATCTAGCCCATGAAAAATTATTTATTCATTCTCTTAGTAATGCTCACCCTGTCTGTGGTAGCCCAAGACAAAAAATGGACGGGTAAGTTTGAGCAATTGGATCAAACACTTCCGACGCCAAACACTTATCGCACAGCATCGGGTGCTCCAGGTGTTAATTACTGGCAACAGCGTGCGGACTATGATATCGATGTTGAATTGAATGACGAAACGCAATTAATCACCGGGAAAGAGACTGTGACATACTTTAACAACGCTCCTGAAGTACTGAAGTATGTTTGGTTGCAATTGGATCAGAACAATCTTTCCAACAGCAACATGACTGATAAAACAGAAACGAACCGTTTGCGTGGTGATTCGATTCCAGCGAAGTTTTTTCCGTTAGCAGGTGAAACTTATGATTATCAGGGTGGTTTTAAAATCAAGTCGGTGAAAGATGCTACAACAGGAAAAGACCTTTCCTTTCTTGTCAACTATACGATGATGCGCATTGATTTGCCAACACCAATGAAGACCGGCGAAAAATACGGCTTCAAAATTGAATGGAGTTATACTGAAAAAGACAGATTGAAATTCAGTGAGCGTGGAGGTTATGAATATTTTCCTGAAGACGGCAACTATTTATACACCGTTGCGCAATGGTTCCCCCGCATGTGTGTGTTTGATGACTATGAAGGCTGGCAGAACAAGCAATTCCTGGGTCAGGGAGAGTTTGCTTTGACTTTCGGTAATTATCGTGTACGAATCACTGTTCCTTCCGATCATATTGTAGGAGCGAGCGGTGTGCTTCAGAATCCAAAAGTTGTTTTAACTCCAACACAATTAGAGCGGTTTGAAACAGCCAAGAAAACTTTCGATAAACCTGTTTTAATTGTTACACAGGATGAAGTGATAGCAAAAGAAAAAGGTGAGCACTCAAAGAAAAAAAATACTTGGGAATTTTATGCAGAGAATGTTCGTGATTTTGCATTTGCAACATCAAGAAAATTTATCTGGGACGCAATGGCAGTGAAAGTGAATGACAAGACTCCATTGGCACAATCGTTATATCCAAAAGAAGGCAATCCACTTTGGGGTGCTGAGTCAACCATGGCAATTAAGAATACACTTGAAGTTTATTCTTCGCGTACTTTTGATTATCCTTATCCAACAGCTTTCTCTGTGCACACTGCCAATCAGGGAATGGAATATCCAATGATTTGCTTCAATGGTGGTCGCCCTAAAAGCGATGGCACATTCACGCAGCGCACCTATGAAGGAATGGTAGGCGTGATCATTCATGAAGTAGGTCATAACTTCTTTCCGATGATTGTTAATTCAGATGAGCGCCAGTGGAGCTGGATGGACGAAGGATTAAATTCTTTCCTGGAAAGAGAAACAAAACGCGAACGCTATCCGAAAGTGAATATTAGTTGGGGATCGCCTAAAGGCTTGTCGGGTTACATGCGCGGCGACAAAGATAAAATGCGTCCAATCATGTGGGACTCTGACAATATTCCTCAAAATGATTTCGGCCCTAATGCTTACGGCAAGCCAGCGGCAGCATTGACACTTTTGCGTGAGACTGTAATGGGTCCTGAATTATTTGATAAATCTTTTAAAGAGTATGCTCAGCGTTGGGCATTCAAGCAACCTAAGCCAGCCGATTTTTTCCGTACGATGGAAGATGCATCGGCGGTTGATTTAGATTGGTTTTGGCGCGGGTGGTTTTATACCGTTGATAATGTGGACGTAGAACTGGATGAAGTGAAGTGGTTCAAGGTAAAATCTGATCAGAAGGATTTGGAGAACAAAAATGTAAAAGCTTCAACGGGAGATCTTGCCGCAAACAAATCCAAAGGAAAAGCAACTGACTTCAGCCAAGGAGCACAGGAAATTACAATGATTAATACAGCTGATAATTTTTATGGAGAATTCAAAGACAAAATCAATGATGCAGATGTCCGTCAAAAAATTGCTGGAAAAAATCTTTATGAACTAACCTTAAAGAATAAAGGAGGCTTGGTCACTCCAGTGATTATAGAATGGACATATGCCGATGGCAGTAAGGAGACTGAAAAAATCCCAGCCGAAATCTGGCGCGTGAATGAAAATGAAGTAAAGAAAGTTTTCATGAAAGAAAAAGAAGTGACAAATGTTGTGATTGATCCTAACAATGATACCGCCGATACTAACTTCTCGGATAACTCATTTCCAAAAAAACCTACAGAAAGCAAATTTGATCTATTGAAAAAGAACTGATTAAACAAGGTAACAATATTAGAGGCTGTCCATCTGGGCAGCCTCTCGTATTTTCATGTTGTCAAAATTGGGCGCAATGAAGTAAATTTAACGATTACCTAAACCACAAGGCTATCATACGCATTTCCCTCTTTACCGCAATTTCTTTTTTGATCTCATTCCTTACTTTTCCGATGCTGATCAAGTTGCTCATGGAGCTAAATCTCTTTGATTCACCTGGCCGTCATAAAATTCATTCGAACTACAAGCCATCGCTTGGTGGAGTGGCGATTCTTCTTGGCCCTATTATTTCACTAATGCTCGGCATGCCTTTTCGTGATTGGGTTAGCTTAAAATATTTTTTTATCTCTTTGCTACTTATGTTTTTTATTGGCCTACGCGATGACATACTCGCGCTTACGCCTAAACAGAAATTGTACAGTCAATTTTTGCCAGTCATTGTTTTGGTTGTACTCAACCAAACAACGCTTAGCTCTACGTATGGAATAATCGATTTGCCTGAGATCCCGGATGCGGTGATTTGGATACTTAGCATTTTTACATTAATCATTTTAACGAATGCGTATAATTTGATTGATGGTCTTGATGGTCTAGCGGGTACTATAGGTGCCATTACACTTGCTGCTTTGGGGAATTGGTTTTACCTCATTGGGAATTATGCGATTAGCCTAGTGTCATTGAGTTTTGCTGGGGCGCTGGTAGCATTTTTATTTTTTAATTGGCAGCCTTCAAAAATTTTTATGGGGGACACCGGAGCATTAATGATTGGTTTCCTGCTGTCTTATCTCACTATCCTCTTCATCAATGAAAATTATCGATTGCCCACAACAAACGATTTTAAGTTTCAGGCTTCAATTGCTACAGCTATCTGTGTCGTGATCATCCCTGTATTTGATACGCTTCGTGTAATAATATTGCGTTTGCGCCAAGGTGAATCTCCATTTCATGCAGATCGCAATCATCTTCATCATCAATTTTTGAACCTGGGATTCTCGCATGCTCAATCCGTCCTCATTATTGCGGCCATAAATATTGTTATGATTGTTTTGGCCTGGTTCTTACGAAAACAAAATGATCTGTTAATTTTGGGGATTGTAATTACATTGTGCCTGGCAGTAAATTT
>DASYTA010000276.1:0-6621 GCA_036002745.1 Cyclobacteriaceae bacterium
ATGGTGATTTGGACTTATATGTTTGTAGCGGAGGGAATGAGTACTCAGCTAATTCATTTGCTTTGATTGATCGATTCTATATTAATGAGGGCAAAGGAAATTTTAGAAAGTCAGGACAATTGTTGCCAGACGGAAAATTTGAAAGTACCTCATGTGTAAAGCCTGCCGACTATGACGGTGATGGCGACTTGGATTTATTTGTGGGCGTAAGACTCAAGCCGTTTCAATATGGAATTCAGATGAACGGGTATATTCTCAATAATGATGGCAAGGGAAATTTCAACAACGTAACCGAATATCTTGCCTCTGGTTTAACCAGGTTAGGAATGATTTGTGATGCGTCTTGGACGGATGTCGATGGAGACAAGGATCTTGATTTAATGGTGGTTGGAGAGTGGATGCCTATCGTAATTTTTATAAACGAGAATGGAAATTTTATTAACCGAACGGAAAAATCAGGATTATCTAAAACCAATGGTTGGTGGAATAACATCAAGCCATTGGATGTTGATAATGATGGCGATGTAGACTTTATCGTGGGGAATCATGGTCTCAACTCACGGTTTCGAGCATCCAAAGAAAAACCTGCAACCATGCATGTAAATGATTTCGATAAGAATGGATCGGTTGAACAAATCATAAGCACTTACAATGGTGAAAAAAGTTATCCTATGGTATTGCGTCATGATCTGATTTCACAAATTCCATCCTTGAAAAAAAATTACTTGAAATACGAAAGTTATAAAGATGCAACGATCTCCGATATTTTTACCTCCGAGCAAATGGAAGGAGCGTTGCAATTGGGAGCCTATAATTTTTCTTCATCAGTATTAATCAACGACGGAAAAGGAAAATTTGTAATTAGGCCGTTACCGATCGAGACTCAATTCTCACCCATGTTCGGAATCTGTACGGGAGATTTTGACAATGATGGAAATGTGGATGTATTGATGGGGGGTAATTTTTATAAAGTGAAACCTGAAGCGGGTAGGTATGATGCGAGTTATGGTGTGTACCTAAAAGGTAATGGAAAAGGTGATTTCTCTTCAGTAAAACCAAAAGACTCCGGCTTTTTTGTTGACGGTGAAGTGCGCGATATTCAGAAAATTGTAATCAGAAAGTCGGACTATATTTTGGTTAGCAGAAATAACGATACGCCTCTCGTATTTAAGATCAACCGTTAACGAAGCTTGATTATCTACAATTCATGGGTCAGCTTGGTAATTCATATTTCTTCAATAAATTTGAAATTGGTTAACCGACTCCTATGAATAGACTCCTTCTATGCTTTTGTGTTTTGTTTTTAGCTTCTTGTAAGGACAACTCCGAATCGTACAAAACGAAAGTGCAGGACCCCGAATACTTTCATCGAACGATGAAAGAAATTACAGACAGGATTGTACACGACATTTTTTCGCCTCCGGTTGCCAGTCGAATTTACGCCTATGCCACTGTAGCCGGTTATGAAGCGATTATTCACCAGGATAAAAATTATCAAAGTCTGGCGGGTCAACTAAATGGATTAAAAAAATTCCCTCAGCCTGATTCTACTAAAGAATATTGTTACCCACTAGCAGCTACCGAGGCGATGTTGAAAGTAGGGAGAACATTGATTTTTTCGGAAGCTGATTTAGATAAATTCTACATTCCGGAAATTCAAAAATTTAAAGATGCCGGAGTGCCCGATGATGTATTTACCAGATCAGTAGCATTTGGCGACAGTATTGCAAAACATGTAATGGCATGGTCTTCGAAAGACAACTACAAACAGTCGCGATCCTTTCCTAAGTATACCATTCAACATGATCCTGCTACTTGGCAACCCACACCTCCTGCATACATGGATGCTGTGGAGCCGCATTGGAATAAGATCAGAACTTTTGCGATTGATTCCGCTCAGCAGTTTAAGCCTGTTCCTCCTCCTTCATTTTCAAAAGACAAGAATAGTCAGTTCTATAAGGAGGCATTGCTAGTTTATGAAACAGGAAAAAACCTGACTGAAGAGCAACGAGCCATCGCTAGCTTTTGGGATTGCAATCCATTCGTGATGAATGTGAAAGGTCACGTGATGTTTGCCACCAAGAAAATTTCTCCAGGAGGTCATTGGATTAATATTACGCGGTTGGCTTGCACGATGACTAAAGCTGATATGGTAAAATCTGCTGAAGCTTACGTGCGTGTAGCGTTATCGCTGGTGGATGGTTTCATTGTTTGCTGGGATGAAAAATACAGATCGAAATTGGTGAGACCTGAAACTTACATCAACCAAAACATTAATGAAGATTGGCAACCTCTTCTTCAAACGCCACCATTTCCTGAATACACCAGCGGTCACAGTGTAATATCCACCTCTGCTGCTTCAGCACTCACGGGTTTGTTCGGAGATAATTTTGCTTTTACCGACTCCACCGAAGTTGAATTTGGAATGACAGCTCGTAGTTTCAAATCATTTACTCAAGCTTCGCAAGAGGCGGCTATCAGTCGCGTGTATGGAGGAATTCATTACATGCCAGCTTGCGAGAACGGTAAAATTCAGGGAAGGCAAGTGGGAGAGTTTATTCTAAACAAAATTCGAACACGGAAAAAAGTGAGCTGATTTTAATTCTCATATGAAACGCATTGCCATTGTCGGCCCCATTCCCCGCGATCACATTGTCACTCACAAAGGCGACTTAATTCAAAAATGGGGATGCGTTACTCATCCGGTTATTGCATTGTCTGTAATGGCAGGTGGTAAGATTGAAATTATTCCCGTATCGCATTTACGCAGAGTAGATCTGGATAATGTGAAAGAAGTTTTCAAAGGCTATCGTGGTCTCAATCAAAGTCATCTTTCAGTTAAGAATGATCAGGGCGATATCATTAGTTTGAGATTCGTTGATCAGAACAATCGCCTCGAGCGACAAACCGGTTTTATGGATCCTATTGTGCCGGAGGATTTCAAAAATCTTTTAGACTGTAAGGTCTTCGTTTTCATTCCAATTAGCGACTATGAGATCGCGCTAGACACATTGAAGTTTTTAAAAAAGAAAAGCAAGGGATTAGTGGTGTTTGATGCGCATGGTCCAACAACAGGTTGTCTTGTTACGGGCGAGCGCCAACGGAAATTCTGGATCGATCGCGACTTATGGCTTCCCTATATTGATGTACTAAAGATGAACCTGGAAGAAGCGCAAGCATCGTGGTTCAAAAAAGAATATGAGACTTCTGATTTTTCTACTTCAGAAGAACCCGATCGCGCTATGTTAAGAGAGTTTGCTGAACATTGTTTGAAGTTGGGCGTGAAAGCGGTTTATATAACAGTCGACTCAAGAGGGTGCATCGTTTACTTTCGAAAGAAGAATAAAACGGTGGAAGAAATGGTTCCGGCTGTAAAAGTTAATCAAGTGGTTGACACCACCGGTTGCGGCGATTCTTTTGCTGGGGGATTGGGGTATGGGTTACTACAAAAACCAAATGATTATGTTAGTGCAGCTCGATATGGAAATGCACTCGGTGCCTTGCGTACACAAGGAAAGACTTTTGATGTATTTAAATCGCTCGCAGAAACTGACACAATTATTAAAAGCGGTCACGTCTGATTTCAATTTGTAAACAATAATTTTTTTAAAATAGAAAATGATTAAGGCCGTAATTTTTGACCTCGATGGTGTTATTGTCGACACCGCGCATTATCACTTCATCGCTTGGAAACGATTAGCCAAAGAGTTGGGTATTCATTTTACCGAACAGGAGAATGAACAATTGAAAGGGGTAAGCCGGATGCGATCACTGGAAATTATTTTGGAGCTTGGTAATCTGCGATTGAGCCAAGAAGAAATGGATCGACTTGCTACAAAAAAGAATCAATGGTTTGTGGATTATATCAATGCAATGAAACCCGAGGAGATTTTTCCTGGAGTAAAAGAGATGATTGAAAACATTCGTGCAGCCGGACTAAAAGTAGCACTGGCTTCCAGTAGTAAAAATGCAGATACGGTTCTTACTCTTTTGAAGATCAAAAATCTATTTGATGTGATTGTGGATGGAACAATGATTACACATACAAAACCCGATCCGGAAATATTTTTATTGGCGGCCAAAAAATTAAATCTGCCTCCTGAAGAATGTTTAGTGTATGAAGATGCGGAAGCAGGAGTGGAGGCAGCTATTGCAGCCGGAATGAAATGTATTGGCGTAGGCTCGGTACAACAACTCTCTAAAGCAAACGTAGTCGTGGCAAAAACACCAGACTTCGACATTCAAAAAATAAAAAGCATTTAATCTAGTTGGTCTTATGAAGCAGTATCTGAAAAATCACGAGTGGCAAATCATCGAAGAAGGATTTGATCCCCATCTCAACCGAATTTCTGAAAGCATTTTTAGTTTGGGCAATGGCCAGATGGGTCAGCGTGCCAACTTCGAGGAAACCTATACCGGCGATACACATCAAGGTACATACGTAGCCGGTGTTTATTATCCTGACAAGACGCGCGTGGGTTGGTGGAAGAATGGCTACCCGGAATATTTCGCCAAAGTGTTGAATGCGCCAAGTTGGATTGGTATCAAAATAAATATTGATGGCCAGGAATTGGATTTAGCGAAATGCAAAGTAGAAAATTTTGTTCGTGTGCTCGACATGAAGCAAGGGTTATTGACGAGATCATTTAGTGCGACTCTAACGGATGGAAAAAAGGTGGAAGTGAACGCGCAACGTTTTTGCAGCATGGCCGATGGTGAAGTAGGAGCTATCAAATATTCCATTAAGCCGATTAATTTTTCAGCTAAAGCGAAAATCACGCTCGCTATCGATGCGGATGTTGTTAATAAAGATTCCAACTACGATGAAAAATTCTGGGACCGTGTTTATGAAGAAGCGCAAATGGGCTGGGCGATTGTAAATGCACAAACGAAGAAGACACAGTTTCAGGTTTGCACAGGTATTGAATACAGTTTTGAATTGAACGGCCAACGCACGGGTGGAAAAGTATTCACTAACACCAAACACAAGTACGCTGATAATCTAGTAGAGGTTGACTTGACTGAAGGTGCAGAGTTTACGATTTACAAATATGCTGCTGTCCTCTCTTCTGAAAATCACCCCAAGGAAAAAATAGTAAAGAACTGGTTAGCAAAAATTGATGCCACTAGCAAGAAGGGATTTCAAAAATTATTGGAAGAGCATGTTGCCGTATGGGAACACATCTGGCAGGAGTGCGACATTACTATTGATGGCGATGTAGCAGCTCAACAAGGAATCCGTTTTAATATTTTCCAGTTGATGCAAACCTATACCGGCAAAGACGAGCGTCTCAACATCGGACCGAAAGGTTTTACTGGGGAGAAATATGGCGGCAGCACGTATTGGGACACCGAAGCATATTGTCTTCCGTTTTATTTGAGCACATCCGATCCAAGCGTAGCGCGTCAGTTGTTAGTGTATCGTTACAAGCACTTACCAAAAGCGATTGAGAATGCGAAGAAGTTGGGCTTTAAAGATGGTGCGGCCTTTTATCCATTCGTGACGATGAATGGAGAAGAGTGTCACAATGAATGGGAAATTACGTTTGAAGAAATTCACCGCACGAGTGCGATGGCCTATGCGATGCGCGATTATGTTGAATATACTGGTGATAAAAATTATTTCACCGAATATGGATTAGAAGTTTTGATTGGTATCTCTCGTTTTTGGACACAGCGTGTGAATTGGTCGGCCGATAAAAATAAATATGTGATCCTTGGCGTGACTGGCCCGAATGAATACGAGAACAATGTAAACAACAACTGGTACACGAACTATCTCTGTGCGTGGACACTGCGCTTTACACAAGAAGCACTCGACTATGTGAAGAAAGCAGATGCCACTAAATACAAATCGCTTGTTGAAAAAATTAACTTCAAAGAAGATCTGGAGACTAGCAAGTGGAAGGACATTGTAGGTAAGATGTATTATGGTGAAGACAAAACGCGTGGTGTCTTTTTGCAACAAGATGGATTTCTCGATAAAGAGTTGATTAAAGTTTCTGATCTGCCAACGGAAGACCGGCCACTCAACCAGAAGTGGTCGTGGGATAGGATTTTGCGTTCGTGCTTTATTAAACAAGCTGATGTATTGCAATGTATTTATTTGTTTGAAGATGATTTCACGATGGATCAGATCAAAAAGAATTTTGATTTCTACGAGCCGATGACGGTGCATGAATCATCGCTCTCACCTTGTGTGCACGTGATCCTTGCTTCGAAACTTGGTTATAAAGAGAAAGCGTACGAAATGTATTTGCGCACCTCACGCCTTGATCTCGATGATTACAACAACGACACGGAAGACGGTTGCCATATTACCAGCATGGCCGGCACATGGATGAGCGTGGTGAAAGGTTTTGGCGGTATGCGCGTGCGCGAAGGGAAATTGTATTTCACACCTTACATTCCTGAGCAATGGAAATCGTACTCATTCCGAATTGAATTTAGAGGCCGCGTACTAAAAGTGAAAGTGGCGAAAGAAAAAACTGAAGTCGTTTTGGAATCAGGGGAGAGCTTAGAGATTGTGTTGGATGGAAAGGAAGTAAAGTTGTGAGTTTTAAATATTGATAGGTTTATTGATGAGGACATACTCAATTATTTTAGCCTTCGTACTGGGTC
>DASYTA010000277.1:0-6733 GCA_036002745.1 Cyclobacteriaceae bacterium
GGCTGGGACTATCTAAGTGTAGATGATCAAAATCGAAGATTGTATGTATCGCACAGTACACAAGTAGAAGTGCTGAATGTAGACACACATGAAAAGATTGGTACAATTCCCGATTTGAAAGGAGTTCATGGCGCGATTGCAGTACCACAATCAGGCCGAGGAATCACAACTAATGGCAGAAGTAACTCAGTCACCATTTTCGATTTAAAAACTTTAAAGCCAATTGTAGAATTGCCTACCGGAAAAAATCCTGATGCATTGTTATATGACAAATTCTCAGACAGAGTTTTCATTTTCAATCACAGTGATGTAACAACAACTGTTATTGATATTAAGGAAGGCAAAGTAGTTGGAACCGTAGACGTTGGTGGTACTGCGCTTGAAGCCGGTGTTTCCGATGAAAAGGGAACTATCTTCGTTAACCTCGAGGACACGCAAGAGATTGTTTCCTTCGATGCGAAGACTTTAGCAATCAAGAGCAAATGGAAAATCGCTCCCGGTGAAGAACCAACCGGTCTTGCCATTGACTTGAAGAATCACAGGTTATTTTCGGTCTGTCATAATGGGTGGATGATGGTGTTGGATTCAGATAAAGGAAATGTAGTGGCGCAAGTGCCCATCGGCAAGCGTGTTGATGGCGTTGTGTTTGATCCGAAATTAGAAATGGCAATCAGTTCAAACGGAGAAGGGACAATGACCGTAGTGAAAGAAATTTCTCCCAATGAATTTAAAGTAGTGGAAACCGTCAAGACCGAAGTAGGAGCTAGAACGATTACAATTGATCCGAAAACTCATCACGTGTTCCTATCCACTGCACAATATGGAGAAACACCTGCAGCCACAGCCGAGAATCCGAATCCAAGACCAAAAGTTGTACCTGGTACTTTTATGGTGTTGGAATATGGAATTAAATAATTTTAATAAAATAGACCAATAAAAAATCCCAATGATTGCTCATTGGGATTTTCATTTAGAAATTTCTTTAATACTAGGCTGCTTTCTTCACGCGCTCTAATTTAATCTCTTTATTACGAACTATTTCGATGATACCAACTTTATCCAAAAGTTTGATCACTAAATAAGTCGGATCGATTTCATGCCAGCGAATGCCACCAAAGTTGGCACGTGACCCGTGCTTGTGGTGATTGTTGTGATAGCTCTCGCCCATCATCAAAAAGTCAAATGGCAAAAAGTTTTTAGAAGTATCTCCTACTTCATAATTGCGGTAACCGTATTTATGCGCAAACCAATTGATGATGGCACCGTGAATCGGGCTCATCAAGAAATGAATTGGCAACAACAACCACAACCACCAGTAAGCAGCAAACTGCCAATAGAAAGCAATATAAAGTCCGCCCCAGAAAAGACGTGACGGCCATGAGCGGGCAAATTTGTCGAATGAATCCCAGCGGGGAACTCCATCTGTAAAACGTTTCTCCACTTGAATACTTCCGTTGGAGATTCCCGAGTAGATGGTTTTTGTTTTCCACATCATATTCCAGATGGTTTCATCATAGGTAGGTGAATGTGGATCGTTTTCAGTATCAGCGAAAGCGTGGTGCATGCGGTGCATCGTACCATAGCCAAAGGGACTCAAGTAATTTGAGCCTTGGAATATCCAGGTAAGTATAAAGAACACCTTCTCGGTGAACTTATTCATTGTAAATGCTTTGTGGGCTGCGTAGCGGTGCAAGAAAAATGTCTGAAAGAACAAGGACAGGTACCAGTGCGCTACGAAAAAGATCAAAATTGCTTTCATAGATTAAAGTCAAAGTTAAGTTAATACTATTAAGCCCCTTTTCGGGGCCTTAATACTGTAAGACAATGATCAATGGATTTTGTGACAATTACTCAGCAAATTCTTGAAAAAAAGTACAAACCCTCATTTTTGAGCTGATTTGAGGGTTCAAACATGGGAATTAGTGATCTTAAAAGAATAATCAAACCCAAAATTTATTAATGAAACGCTTCTCTTTCAGCTGGTCAAAGGAGGTCAGAATTGCCTATGAATTTGTAATCATCTCCTAAAAATTCTCTCCCTCAAAAGAGTATCAACTTCATGAATTGACTGCGATGTAATATTCTTTTCAAATTTTTTCATTTCCAGTTCTATACCTTTCCTACCTTTCGGGGAATATCCATAATGTATTTTCGAATGAAAGTATTTTTTGCATTAGTGATATTGTCACTAGGCATTGCCCTGCCAACGAGCGCTCAACAAGATGCAGATGTAACTTGGTACGAGAATTTCTTCCAGCCTCAAAAGCATAAATCAGTTGACAGAGAAATACAACAGGCCAATAAAAGAAGGCTAAAAGCGGTCGATGAAAAGGACAAGCCTGCTGAAGCAAAAGCACTCATCGAACTCGGTGTATTCCACCTCACACACGTGATTGATTACGAGCAAGCCATGGGTTGGCTTATTCGGTCGCTGGCCATCGAAGATTCTTTGAACTTGCAGAAAGAAAAAATCTTCACCTACCTCGCGATAGCGCACGTGTTTGAAGAAGTTGGGGATACCTATAAGAGTCTTGAGTTTTTAAAATTGGCTCAACGATTGAGTGAGCAGGGAAACAACCTCAACATTCAAGCACTTATTTTAAATGAAACCGGCCGGGTGAAAACTGCACATGGTGATACCGACGAGGCCTTTGAGGATTATGAACTCGCCCTTGACTATGCCAGACAATTGAAGCAGCCCGGCCACGAGGCCAACGCTTTAATTCATATTGGTCAGTTGCTCACTCGCAAAAAGAAAAACATCGAAGCGCTCGCTATTTATAAAAAAGCGCTCGCCATCTACAGGTCGGAAAAAGACAAAATGAATGAAGCCATTGCGCTCAACGAAGTAGGCGAAATGTATCATCTGATGAAAAACTATGACCGGGCTTTGGCTAATCATGTTGCTGCGTTAGAAATTCATCAGGCGCTGAAAGATGATAATGGTTTGGCCCAGTCCTATAATAATATTGGCGTTTTGTATTTCGATCAGAAAAATTTTAAACGGGCCATCTCCAATTTAGAATTAGGGCTGCAATCGGGAAGGGAAGTGCAAGCTCAGGATCAAGTTCAAAAAAGTTATGATTTCCTTAGTCAATGTTACAAAGAGCTTAAGGATTTCAAACAGGCTTTGCAGTACCGAGAGTCATTTCTTACGATTCAGGATTTTATTCAAAATGAAAAAAACGAGCGGCAGATTTTGGAAGCACAGAATCGCTACATGATGGATAAGAATGAAGTACAAATCAACAAACTGGAAGACGATCGAGTTCAAAGTGAAAAGGTGATAGAAGCACAAAACAAATTAAAAAACATTCTTATTCTGCTTATTGGTTTTGGTTTGATCATCGGGGTTTTGGTACTATACCTATACCTGTTGAAACGCCGATCAAATCGTAAGCTCGAAGAATTGAATGCCAC
Source organism: Cyclobacteriaceae bacterium (assembly GCA_036002745.1). GTDB lineage: Bacteria > Bacteroidota > Bacteroidia > Cytophagales > Cyclobacteriaceae > ELB16-189. Next base: position 3,421 of record DASYTA010000277.1, read on the forward strand.
CAAAGACAAACTGTTTTCCATTATCGGGCACGATCTGAAAGGTCCGCTTAATTCGCTCACCTCCTTTTCGTATTTACTTCTTCATCACATTGATAGTATCAGTAAAGAAGAAATCAAAATGCTGTCGATTGATATTGACAAGTCATTGAAAAATTTATTTAATCTTCTGGAGAATTTGCTGGAATGGTCTCGCTCACAAACCGGAAGCATCGATTTTAAACCAGAGGAGTTTGACTTGGCCGTTGTTCTAAAAGAAAATGAAGAGTTGTTGAAAGGCCAGGCACAAAATAAAAATATCACGATTGTAAATAAAAATGGGGTCAGCTTGCCCGTAAAAGTGCATCGACATTCCATTAACACGGTAGTGCGCAACTTAATATCCAACGCGATCAAGTTTACTAATGAAGGAGGTACTGTAACATTAAGTGCCGTGGAGAATGGAAAACAATTCACCATATCAGTAAGTGATACAGGCGTAGGCATGAGCCCCGAAGCAATTCAAAAACTTTTTTTGTTAGGCACAAAACACTCCACACTCGGCACTGCCAAAGAAAAAGGTACTGGTTTAGGTCTGCTTCTTTGTAAAGAGTTTGTAGAAAAAAATGGCGGAACAATTCATGTAGAAAGCAAAGAAGCCATTGGATCGAAGTTTTATTTTACAGTGCCTGTGAAAAATTAAAGTTTATTTAGCTCAACAGTTTCATTTTATTCAGTAGTTGCCCATCAGGAATAGTAGTGGAGAATTTCTACATTTATATATTATGAAAAGATATTCCTTATCCTCTACTCTCCTCTCATTTGGAGTCATCCTATTCTCAAGTATAGATGTAAACGCGCAAGACAGTTCGTCTGTTATTCCTTTATGGAAAAATGGAGCTCCTGGTTTTGAAAACAGGAAGAACGAACCCGAGCAAGCAAAAGATTGGTGGGTACGAAATATTCACAATCCTTCGATAACTGTATATCTCCCTTCGAAAGCCATCGCTACAGGAACGGCAGTAGTGATTTGTCCTGGAGGTGGATTTGTAAATAACGTTTATACGGCAGAAGGGAAAGATGCAGCAAACTACTTCAACAGCTTGGGCGTAGCAGCATTTGTTTTAAAGTATCGCCTTTTCCGCGCCGAGAATTCAGGGTACACCAAAGAACATCCAACGCAAGATATTTTTCGCGCCATGCGTCTGGTGCGCAGTCGAGCAAAAGAATTTAATATTGACACAGCACGACTTGGCGTAATGGGTTTTTCCGCCGGGGGTGAGCTCGCTGCGTGGGTTTCCTATAATTCAAATAAAAATAATTCAATACCAATCGAAGTGATCGATAAACTTAATGCCCGACCTTCTTTTCAAATATTAATTTACCCCGGACCACTTGCCGTGCCCGAAACTATTCCTTCGAATGCGCCGCCTACCTTCTTGCTCGCCGCGAATGGGGATGAATGTTGTTCAGAGCCGATTATTAAATTGACACAGATGCATCGTAAGGCAAATGTTCCTGTAGAAATGCATCTCTATGCGAAAGGAGCGCATGCTTTTAATATGGGATACCGCACTGAATTTACTTCATTGAAAGCCTGGCCACAGCGTATGGCAGACTGGTTAAAAGATAACGGTTGGATAAAAAAATAGAAACCTATTTTTTCAACCTTACATACTTTTCGATATTTATTCTATTCACTGCTGTGCCTTCAATTTTTTCAAGGCCACTTTGCGTGAGCGTATCGCTTTTAATTTTTACGGTGAATTGAAAATCATTTCCCTCCCACATTCGATCGCTGCAGTACTCCAAATGCTCTGTGTATTGATCGCCAACCAAATCATAGCGACCTCCACCAGCTATAAATAAAGTAGTCGAATCTTTTCCTTTCTTAAGATCATGGTTTAAAAAAGAAAAATGCGTTTTGTTAATAACCTTGATCATCCGATGTACTTTCGTGTAATCGGTAAATGTTGTATCTCCTTTCTCGATAATAGTTCCTGAAATCAATTGCCAAGTGCCTTCAAGATTAATTAATGATTGTTGCTCAGTCGGTTTACTATCACAGCATTGTAGAATAAGAAAGATCCCTAGGGTTTCTAATTTAAATTTCATTAAGGAATTTTTTGTTAAAAATTAATCGCAGTGCAAGATAGGATTTTAAATACGCTGAAAAATTAACAACTAATCAAGAAAGTAATAAGTATTAAATCATTTTGACACACGCTCCAAACCCTCCTTTGCTTCTTTTAAACTATTGTCGTCCTTTAATGCTTCTTCGAACATTTTTTTTGCTTCAGCTTTTTGTCCTTTCTTTTCTTTGATCTGTCCCAGTCGCATTTTGGCTCGGGGAAGTGAAGCTTCATTTTGTTTTGGAGAATAGTTTAGGTATTTTTTCAAATACTCTTCTCCACGATCCAACTTTTGACCAGACAAAGCACTGGTTTTACCATATTGATAAATGGCAGCATAATCTTCAGGGTTTTTCTTTAGGGCATCTTCAAATAGTGCAAAAGCCTTATCGTATTGTTTCTGTTCAATATAGTAGTTTGCCAAAGTAAGTGTGTAGAGTGGATCCAATTTTACCATTTCCAAAAATTCTTTTTCAGCCTCCGGCTTCTTTTTTTCATGCAGAAAAATGAGCCCTGCTTGATAATGGCCTTCAGCCGGTTTGATCTTTAGCAATTGATTAGCCACTTCTTTAGCCTTGTCTACACTGCCACCCATGAAACCAGGAGCTTGCAAATAAAATTGAACGAGCGATTGTCGTGAGTTAATATTTTTTGGATCGAGAGCGATGGCGGCCTCCCATGCATTTCTCATCTTAGGGGCTAGTAAACCTTGCTTAAACACATTGGCATCTTTTGCAATAGCGCCGTAGGTGTCGCCCAACCAAACTTGATACTCGGCAACTTTACCGTTCGCTTCCGTCGCTTCTTTAAAGTAATCGACAGCGTCATCAAATTTTTTTTCGTCAACGGCAACGCGACCTAAATAATATCGAGCAGCCGCAAAGTCGGTGTTATCCTTTTCGATGGATCCAAGAATCTTCTTTACCTGATCATATTTTTTTTGTTCATACAAATTTTTGGCTTGCTCAAGTCGCTGAGCGTGGACTTGTGTCACTATCCAGAATAAAGTAAAAACAATCTTGATCGTGCGATTCATGGGTTGGTGTTATCAATATGCTTATTGACGGGAGTTCAATCCTTGTGGTTGCAGCTTTTAGCTAATTAACTCAAGGCTTCAACATCACCTTCAAGCAATCATCCTTCTTATTAGCAAAAATATCGTAACCCTTCACTCCTTCCGACAATTTCATTCGATGAGTAATGAT
>DASYTA010000278.1:0-10199 GCA_036002745.1 Cyclobacteriaceae bacterium
CGAACTATGGTGAGGTGCGGTGTGATCTGTTTGCCGCTAAATTGTTCAGAGAGAAATCTGATGTTATCATCAAAAACTGGCCTTAGAAAAATTGTTCCATTACTTTTAAAAATTCCAAAGTCTCTCATAAAAACAGTGAAAGGTTTTATGCGAGAGATGGCATCCTCAAAGTGATAGAGTTTACTTTCATTGTGAAAATCTTCTGACAAATCAAGAGTTAGATGTGGGATGGAGTTTCGACTATGGAAGGAACGCCCCAAACGAGCCTCCGCCTTTCTTTTGAAATCAATAGCGTCCTCCATTATATCTTCAGACGGAGAGATCACTGACATGAAAATGTTGTGTTTCATGACGTTTCTTATTTATTAATCAAGTCCTTCCTAATCTTCCCACTGAACGCATTCATTTCCATACGCACACGACTACTCACACCTAATTCCTCGGTCTGTGTCCTCACAGACCGAAAATAAAATTCTAATACCTATTCATGTAATGAGTAACAATGTCAAACTCATCAAATCCAGTTTCATAAAACATGGCTGAGGACCATCGATAATGTTCAGGCTGACTAGCGAGATTCCATTTTTCTTGTAATGGATTGGTATGAACGTATTCGAGTTTCTGCTCCATCATTTTGCGTGAACTCATTATCACAGCAAGTGGATCGCGTTGCCAGAAACGATGTAGCCTTACGGGACTATCATTTTCTTTGTATTGATCGATAACTGCTGGACATTCTGCACGAAGAATTTCAAAGAATTGGTGGCTGGTATATTTATTAAAACTGGCATGAGGCATTTCTTTTCCATTTTTCTCCAACATCTCCCAAATCATGTGTAAGTGATTGGGCATAATGACATAACCATATATTGTAATTTTCTTTCGCCTCACTAATTCTTGCAGACAATGAATGATAATTTTTTTGAAACGATCGCCATCCAGTAACTCCTGCCAGTTTTTTATGGTGTCAGTCCAAAAATAGATTTCATTAAGAGACATCGACGATTTACGTGTCCCGTACTTCATTTCTTTGATCGTTGATGTATTCATATTTTATTTTTCTGTTGAGCTTCTGGCCTGTGAGGACACAGGCCAGGGTTAAGAGTCCATATCTTTTTATCTGCTAATCAAATCCTTTCTGATCTTCCCACTGAACGCATTCATTTCCATGCGCACACGACTACTCACACCCATTGTAGTCGCACGCACTAGTTTTTCTACGCCATGTTTGTGTTTGATAAAATCCATCGCCTCGTAGAGATTAATATCTTCTTCGGTGTCGTCAAACAAACTGATTTGGTGATTGCCATGAACTAAATTGCTAAGGCGCACGCCCACCAACCGGATCAACATTCTGCGGTTGTAGAGTTTGTCGAACAGTTGCAGTATGGTTTGTAATAAAATGTGATCAGAAGAAGTATAAGGAATATGAATTTGCTTTGTCTCCGTGTCGAAATTGGAGTAACGGATTTTGACGGTAACACACGAAGTCAGTTTTTTCTGTTCGCGCAATTGGAAAGCGACTTTCTCCACCATGGCGATGAGTATTGATTTCAAACGCTTCACATCGATGGTATCGGCAGCAAAAGTAGATTCCGTAGAAATGGATTTTTGCTCATGGTAAGGAACCACTATGGAGTGATCGATGCCGTTGGCTTTGTTCCAAAGAGCGATGCCATTTTTGCCAAAAGCGCTGATCAGAAATTTCAGCGGCATCTCGCACAAGGTGGCGATGGTGCGCACGCCCATGTCGTGCAGGAAGGAAGCAGTTTGCGCTCCGATGCCTGGAATTTTTTCTACAGCGAGTGGAGCAAGAAAATTTTTTTCGGTTCCGGCTGCAATTAATCTTTCAGCATTAGGCTTGAATTCAGCGGTGGCAATCTTCGATACCGTTTTATTAACCGACATTGCCATCGAAATAGGCAGGCCGCTTTCTTTGATAATTTTTTTTCTCAACTCGAGCGCCCATTTGAATGCGCCAAAAAATTTATCCATGCCGCTGGCGTCGATATAAAATTCATCGATTGAGGATTTCTCAAACTTCGGTGCACTATGGGCAATGATTTCTGTAACCAGGTGTGACTGCTGACTGTAAGCTTCCATGTCACCGGAGACCACTTTGGCATCGGGACAAAGTTGCAAAGCGAGACCCATGGGCATAGCCGAGTGCACACCAAAATGCCGTGCTTCGTAGCTACATGCCGCCACCACACCTCGGCCACCTTGCCCGCCAACGATAAGCGGTTTCCCTTTAAGGCTAGGTTCTATTTTGCATTGTACCGCTACGAAAAATGCATCTAAATCAAGATGAAGAATGGATTGATCCATGTTTCAAAATAACTAATTAAATTGGGTTAATACTAAAAATATTAGTATTAATGAGAATAAAAAAAGCCCTGATTTTCAGAGCTTTATATTAAAATTCGTACCCGGGACGGAAGACGGGTAATTGACTAACTCGCAAATAACTTCCAGAATTGCCTTAAATATTGTGTTACGGTAAAATTTTAAGCGACTTGAATTCGCTGAAATTGGCTGAAGGTTAAAGACCAGGACACAAAGCTCGACACAAAGGCAAATGATTAGACTTAGATTCTACCTTAGAAAAGACCTTAAAAGCTCCGACGGCTTGCATCATGTTTTTATGGACATCGCTTTTAACGGTAATAGAATAAGAAGACCTGTTGCAGGTGTTAAGGTAAAAACAAATCATTGGATTCCAGATATCCAAAGAGTTCGCAAGCCAGGAAAACATGAGCCTTACAATTTCTGTGAGGAGTTTAATTTAAAATTGGAGGAGTTACATTCCTCATTGACTGAGATCAAAAAATCTGTTCTTATCAACAATCACAGACTTTCAGATGGCTACATTCTAGAAAGACTTCAAAATCCAAATAAGATCAAGATGGATCGTAAAGACTTTTGGGCGATCTATCATGAATACATAGAACTATCGTCAACTGTAAAAGCAAAGAATACAATAAAGGGAATTACTACCGCATTCAAATTTCTAGAGACATATTGCTCAAAGAAAAATGTCAAACTTAACTTCGAAGAAATGAATCAAAGTTTTTTCGAAAAGTTCAGGAGGTATGCTTTTGAAGAAAGAAAAGTTGGTGATAATTATTTTGCTAAAATCATTTCTTCTATTAAAGCTTTTATGTCATGGAGTCACGATTTCAATTACCATTCAAATGTAGCCTACAAAAAATTTAAAGCCACGGAGAGGGAGACCGAGGTTATCTATTTAACACTCGAAGAACTTTTCAAGCTCTATCGACATCAATTCACTTCGCGGAAGCTCTCGCACGTGAGGGACTTCTATTGCTTTGGCTCGTTTACGGGTCTAAGATTCTCCGACTTAGTAAGTTTGAGAAGCTCACATATCCAAGGCGACTACATTATTAAAACTATCCAGAAGACTCAAGAAACAGATTCGAAAATCCCTCTGAGTATCTATGCAAAGGAAATCTTGGCTAAATACCAGGACACCGTTTACGAAGTTCTGCCTAAAATCTCACATCAAAAGTTCAATGACTATATAAAAGAGTGCTGTAGACTCGCGGGTATTTCGGACCTGGTTACCACCGTGAGGTTTTCCGGAGCAAAAAGAACTGAGAATACTTTTCCTAAATGGAAATTAATAACAAGTCACACGGCCAGGAAGACGTTTGTAACAAACTCCCTTATTTTAGGAATGAAGGAAATGGTATTAAAAAATATTTCGGGTCACAGAAAAGAAGAAAACTTCAAACGATATGTCAAAATCGCAGACAATTTCAAAAAAAGTGAAATCGCTAATACTTGGGACAGACTCTGAATTACTAAGGCATGCTGGCAAAATTAAATTGTCTCTGCTGAGTGACTTGGAAGAAAGGAGGGAAGTACACTTATCGAACCTGCTTAAAGAATACGGTCATCTACTACCTGATCAACGAGATCTATCGAGTAAATATGCAGGCGTGATAGATGAAGTCAAATGCGTTATTCAGCAAAATGAATATTTAGACTTCGATGCAATTGAGTTCAAAGCCTCCCATCTGGAGCAAGAGTTCCTCAATAATATTTTAGACTGCAAACTGCCGGCCTTGTATACTCCTGTCCTTAGTTTGAGAAGAGCTCTGTCTAAAGTTATACGGGAGTACTTATTGGAATCATTTATCGATCATTACGAAACATTATGGCCAATGTCCCTTCGGGAATTTGGATGGGGAGATATCGAGTGGCAAAATTTTCTAGATGCTCAAGCACGTCAATTAACAAGATCAAAATGGGTCTTTGAGTTTTATTGGAAAATATACAAAGCGTATAGCGAAGTATATCGAGACTGCCGAGAGAATCCTCACTTTGTGAGTTGTTTCTCTCTTGACGGGGATTACCTAACTGAAATTAGCAATGAGTGGCTTTTTGAAAGATGCCTTATTAATCGAATAAAACTAAAATCTCCGTTGAGCCGGCGTAACCTTATTGAAAGAGTAGAGAAGTGGTCCCATCTTATATTAATCGATAATCCGGAAAATTTTGTGAAGACAAACTTCAGCTTCGCGGATTCATTTCATAGCATTACAACCTATCCCTATACAATTGCGCTCCAAAAACCGGCAAGATATTTTCTCACTTATTTTAAAAAGGAGTGTGAAATAGGATTGATTTCAAAGGATGCGGATGAAAACCACCAGGATATTGAGGTGCAACTTTGGTTGGAGTTTGTTTTCCGTGGAATGAAAGGATTTAGTTTTCATAGCACAGATAAATTTTATCTCCGTGATCAGATCACAAAAAATTACGGTAAAAATTTATGAGCACTGTTTTTATCGTACTTAACGCCATCAAAATTAAATACAATTGACTATGACAGGCGATATTATTCTTACTTCGATTTCTAAAACTGAACTTGAGGAGATCATTATTCAATCCTTTAAAAAGCTAGTTAACATTAATCCAGCAATGGAGGATGCTGAAGACAAAATAATGAATCAGAAGACTGCCGCTGAATTCCTTGGGATCACCCAAAGCACCTTAATAACGTGGAAAAAAAGGGGCCTAGTGCCTTATGAACAATTACAGGGTAGTAGTAAAATTCGATTCTACAAATCACAGTTAAAGCTTGTACTATTAAAGAATCGGGATTTGCTACAGCCTGCTAGAAAATAAAAAACCACAGCGACAACTGTGGTTTCTTAAAATCTTTTGGACTCCTTGAATTTCGACCTCAAGTGGTTCAAAGATAGGAAATGTTAACACAAAACAATTCTTACCAATGAACAAAAATTATTTCCCTTTACTATCCAAAGTTTTTTTCTCCCCTTCCGCTATTGCTTTCAATAGCTCTTGAATAATCAGAACGATATAAGGGAGAAGAAATACATCGCGAACTATTTCTGAATCCAAGATCGAAGTTGTTGTGAATGCAGCAGCGTGAATTTCTATTGCCCACCAGCAATATTTTTTTCTCATTAGCTCAAATAGTTTACCGTTTGAGAAAACTCTTTGATAAAAGAAGTTCTAAAGTTTACTGTAGCAGTATTCTGCGACCTGAACTAAGTACTTAAAACGTTTACAAAAGTGAACTACTCAATGAAAGAAAAACAAGTGAATCGATTTTTTGCTGCAACGCCTGATAGCGAGAACAGCAAGTATAAACATCTCATCTTTTTCGAGCTAAAGAATATAGTTCTTACTGGCTATTCGGGAAAAGTAGGAATGAAAGAGAAGGACAATGACATAGACAATTTCGTCAACTATGTTTTGCGACTTATGAAAAACAACTACTACCCTGGAGGTTCACGAGAAATCGAATCAATAGAGTTCTACCTGAATCGAGAGAGTGATCTAATCGTAACACTCCAAAAGGGTCATGCTGTTTGGGAGCCAAAATTCTTATTTGAGACTAAGTGGAAGAAGGCTCACAACATTGTTGACTTGATGTACGATTTACTTGAAAAAATGTGGCCTCTTGTTCAGATTGAAGACAAGCTTCGAATAAGAACAAAACCGAAAACCGCATTCGACTCATCTGATTTAACACCAAGATTCACAAGTGATAAGGCACTCGTTAGGCACTGCGAAGAACTCTTACGGAAAGGATATCCACAAGGAGAGGTAGAAAAATACCTCAGGAATTATCGATCTAAATATTTTAACAAATAGTCGTTTAGCATCATCAAATAATAAAGTATAAACTAAAACATTTCAACAATGAATAAAGCAGCTTGTAAAGTGATTGCTATCTGTAATCATAAAGGTGGCGTAGCGAAGACGACAACCACCATCAATCTAGGTGCGGCCTTATCAAAATTGGGAGAGCGAGTTCTATTGATAGATGCCGATCCGCAGTCGAACCTATCGCAGTCCCTCGGCCTCGAAGATGAGACCCCTAGCATTTCTGATGTCTTTGCTCTAAAAGTGAATGAACTACCGATAAAAAAATTGTCTGAGAACCTTAGCCTTGTACCTGCGTCACTCGACTTATCTGCAGTGGAGCCTAGTATGTATTCAAACATCAACAGCTATTTTATTCTGAAAACCCAAATCGACAAAATAAAATCCGACTATGATTACATACTGATAGACTGTCCACCATCACTAGGCATTTTGACTCAGAACGCTCTTATCGCGGCAAATGATGTTTTGATTATAGTGCAGGCGCAGTTTCTTGCATTAAAGGGCTTAGATACAATTTACAGTTTAGTGCAAAGTGTTCGCGATAAACTGAATGAAAAAATTTCAGTGCTTGGTATGTTACTCACGCAGACAAACCACACCAGGATCAGCAAAGGCTTAGCTCAGTCACTACGGGTAACATTTAAGGAAAAGGTTTTTGATACTACAATTCGGCAGAATGTTGCCATTGCCGAAGCGAGTGCAAACAGGAATGATATATTTAGTTATGCGCCTGAGAGTTTTGGAGCAATTGATTACATGAATCTTGCTAAAGAAATTTTACAATGAGCAAGGACTTTTCAAGCTTGTTGGGTGGAGCACTTGCAAACAAGCAATCAAATGACTCTTCAATTCGTGAACGAATAATTATTAGAGATGAATTCAGAGAACTCATTCCGCAGTTAAAGCCGGATGAATTAGAACAGCTAGAGGAAAACATTCTTAAAGAAGGAGTTCGTGATCCACTAATAATTTGGCCGGTAGGAGATGAGTTCATTTTAATCGATGGGCATAATCGTTTTTCAATTTGTCAAAAGCACAAACTGGAATTTCCTTTCAAGAAAGTTGATTTTGGTTCCGAAGATGACGCACGCGACTGGATGGTTAAAAATCAACTGGGGAGACGCAATCTTTCTCCCGAACAACAAAGCTATTTGAGAGGGTTGCGCTATAACCAGGAAAAGTCTCAGGGTAGGAGGTCAGATTTAACTTCTGGTCAAAATGACCAAAAGTTAGATTCCGAAAATACTGCCATCAGTTTGGCGAAAGAGTACAACGTTAGCCCCAAGACAATTATTAGAGACGCTGAGTTTGCAAAAGGGGTAGAAGTAATCGGAAAAAAAGACCCAGAACTAAAAAAGAAAATACTCAAAGGAGAATCTCCAATCAGCAAAGGAAAAATCCAAATCCTTGCTAAAAAGCCTGAGAATATAGAGGCCGTCATTAATGACGAATCAACAGTTAAAGAACTGGTCAAGAAAAAGCTATCGGTCGAAGAGATATCAGATATCGCTTTTGAATACATTCTCAAAGAACACTTACCACCAAAAGCATTTTACCATAGCATCGGTAAGAACTACGATAATATTGATCGCGTGGAATTTTTTCAGGTGTGGGATGAGCACAGAAAATCAAAAAGCTGAGAATCAAAATGATGCCTGCTATTTATTTTGGAAAACGCACTAACAAACCCAAATAACAACATTCTACTAAGGGTTATAGCCCACTATAACCCTTACAGGGTCGTGGGCCCCTACGGGGAAAAGACACTAGGACAAACAATAACAATGAAAACTTCAATCAACATCAAGCCTGCTAAAATACGTATCAGCGAAGCTCACAATGAAAGAAGAGTAAAGCTTGACTATGTTCTGCCAGAATTTGAAGGGAATCATCAACATTGGAAGAATGACTCCATTTCAAATCGCTTGACATCGATCAAACAACTTTATTTTCAAGAGGTAGGGCAGACCATGCAGCCAAATTCTTCTCCTGTTAGAGAGGGAGTAGTTGGGATAAAACCAGAAACGACGATGAATGATCTGAGAGAGCTCGGATCGAAACTTAAAGAACGATTTGGCATAGAGTGCTTTCAAATACATATTCATCACGACGAAGGACACGTCGTTACTGAGGACGAAGCAAAGACAAAGAAGGCTTTAGGGGATAATAAGATCAAAGTTGGTACGACCTTAATCAATTATCATGCACACTTGATTTTTGATTGGCAGGACAAGAAAACGGGAAGGAGCTTTAAGCTTAATCGAGCCGATACCAGCGAGATGCAAACCTTGACTGCTCAGGTGCTGGGAATGGAGCGCGGTGAGACAAACTCGAAAGCCACTCGACTTGAGGCTAAAGAGTTCAAGGCATTTCGTCAGAAGCTTAATGCCGATGTTGGGGCAGAACTAACCCAGGTTGATGAAAGAAAATCAAAAGCCCTTCGAGAACTCAGTGAGATCGAAGAACTAAAAAAAAAATCAATGCTTGGCTTGCTAATGCTGGAAGCAGAAGGGAAAAGGACGAAGCAATCTTTCGAAGAGTCGAAGAAGAACTACGATCTAACCTTGAGAAAATTGCAAGATTCAAGGGAGGAGCTTAAACGACTTGAACCAAAAATTAAGTTCACAAAAAGATTGGAAGACTTGCCTTGGGCCTCATGTGCAGATGGTCATAACGTTTCTTTCTGGTTAGCAAAGCAAAGTTTGCACAGGACAGAGATCCACTCTGGAAAAGACGGATCGATTTATTTTAAGCAGGGTGAATTAGTAGCAAGAGTAAAGGATATGAAGTCAGATGTTCAAGTCACAATCTTGAAAAAGCTTAAGCTTGATACCCTGTTTCAAAATCAGCAGGCGATGAAGTGGGGCAATAAACTAGGTCCGCAAAAGTTCAAATTAGGATAGTTACCAAAGTGATGCATGTAACTATTGCTTAACGGAATGGATTACTTCATGTTAAATCAGGTGGCCCGCGAGGATATTCTAAACTCAGTGACGATTCGACTGCGGGCTCGTTACTTTCATGTTATCAGTGCCGAAGAAAAATCTCAAAATCCTAATAGAGAAAAGATCCAATTTTGCAGGGAACGTTGCCAGGAAATCACGAAGGAATATCGAACGATCTTTAATCAAACGGATTCTTTTAAAGAAACTGCTATTGAAAAATACAGTAAGGAGTTAAATAAGTTAAACTAGTTTCCAGAAGCAACGTTAATGGAGGTGTATAATTATTCTGTGGATAAGTTCGATTATATAAAAGAAGTGGAAGCTCAAACAGTAAGAGTTAATAAGCTTTTAAAAACTCTTAAACTCGGTGATGGTAGTAATGTTGAGTTACCAAAAACAAAGACAGATAAGATTCCTCTTCCAAGGAGAAAATTTTGGCTTGGTAATTAAGATAGCTTACTACCTCAAATTCTACATGGAGCCTGGCAACGAAATCCAAAAGAGTATCGGTTTATTAGATGAACATTCAGGAATATATTCGACAAGAAGAGAGGGCAACAAATCGAGTCAACAGGCTTTTAAAAGTAATTCCACTCGGCGATGGAAGTAAGGTAGTACTACCTAAGACACCCAACGACCCGCAACCCCACCCAAGGAAAGGTTACTACGAAGAACGGGAGGCCTTTATTAAAGATTTCTGGGCAAAGGAAGGAAGCGGCTGTTATGATCTTGATTCCTCTCCATAGGAATCTTCATTGGGGTGCGAACCAAATTTTCCGTTTTCTCTTCTAAGGGTAGCAAAGTTTTGGGATACATCATGAATGGAATCTGACTGATAATCTAGCCCTGAATAAAAATCACTTTGACCTCGTTCGTCATCATCCTCTTCTTTATTTTTCACTGGCGGGATAAATATTCCTCTTTCAGCCTGGAGTCTTAGGCTCTCTTCTCTCATTGCATCCCACTCTTCGTCACTAAATTCATTTCTTCGATCCTCCAGCCTCATTTGTCTTAAGAACTCCTCTCTTTTAAGTTTTTGTATTTCCAACTTGACTCGGCGAGTATTGTCGAATCGGCGTCGATTATCTC
>DASYTA010000279.1:0-6002 GCA_036002745.1 Cyclobacteriaceae bacterium
GAAACCAAGCTTGCTATCATCAACAACAAAATGCAATCAGACGGAATAGAAATTCCAACTGAAGTTGCAGAATATCTTGCTTACAGCGTTGATACCAACCTTCGCGATATGGAAGGTGTACTCAACTCATTGTTGTTTCATGCAACACTCTTAAAAAGAAACATAGATCTAGATCTTGCTAAGGAGGTTTTGAAAAACATCATTAAGGAAATCCAAAGTGATGTGAGCGTGGATTACATTCAAAAGACCGTTGCTGATTTTTTCAAGGTGGAGATGGACCAGATGAAAGGCAAAGTAAAAAAGAGAGAGTTTGTTATTCCACGACAAACAGCGATGTACTTCTGCAAGCGATATACGCAATTGACATTGGCTCTTATTGGTGAGAATTTTGGTGGTCGTGATCACAGCACTGTGATTCATGCACTCGAGTCTGTTGAAGACATGATGAAAGTGGACCCAAATTTCAAAAACAGTGTTGATGAGCTGACTAAGAAGTTTAAGTCAAGAATGTCGGCTTAAGCTTCGATTTTCTAAAAAGCCTCCTCATATAAGTTGTGAACTGGTAAAGCCCCAAACCAGCTGAATTGCTTTACTTAAAAGGTGACCCATTGGCGGTACCTTCGCAAGTAATTTACTTACTATCTTCCAGAAAAGAGTAATTTCAACAAGTGAAACAAACATGTTATTTGTTACTACTGATGACGGTAACCGTTTCATCATTTTGTCAGATCGATACCCTTAAGACCCATCACAAAAACGCCATACAGTTTGACATCGGTCCGATTCATTACCGAATGATCGATGAAGGCTACACACAAAGTAGATTATTGTTCGCAGGCACAAACACTAAAATTAATCTGGGTTACTCTCATGACAATGGAAAGTATTTTTTTCAATTCCAGATTTCTGGCAGCGGCGGAAAGGTGAACTCATCAAGCGGGAATTTGCCATCCGACTTCATTGCTATCCAGCCTTCGATCGGATATCTTAGAAATCTTAGACCCTCTTTTGGTAAAGGAGCTGGTCTTTATGCGGGCATTCACATTAGCTCTATCAACTTTGCTTTACAAAATGAACCGGTGGTTGATAACGTCGATATCTTTTCTCTTCATGGATTGTATGCAAGTTTGCAAGGCAGATTAAAGTTCGGGGCACGTCATACTATTCGACTCTCCTATCTTATTCCTATGATTGTTTATTCCAACCGTGTGTTATGGAGTGGCGGTGCCAGCAAATTTACCTACAGCGACAAAGAGCACCTTCTCAAAACAATAACAAGCAACGGTAATTTCCAGTATTTCAAAATCTTCAGCACTGTTCAGTTCAAAACTGAATATTTACTAAAACTTGGAGGTGTTGTTGATTTTCAGGTAACCTACCAATTTTTCTATTCTGATAGTTTCATTCAGACACCAGCACGAATCTACTCCAATGAATTGCTTATGGGATTAAAATTTAATTTTTAAATGAAAAGCAACATCTTGAGTTTGGTGATTCTTAGTGCAGTGATAGTCGCCTGCGATTCTGCATTGCTTGGCCCACAGGATGCTGTTATAAGTCTTTCAGAAAATCTTCAATCTCCACCCTTATTAACCGACGGATGGGACGTTTCTGATTTGGAAACAGAGAATATAAAGCCAGGACCGATTCAGGAATTAATAAAATACACTCAGAATGATCCTCAAAATATTCATAGCCTGATTATTGTACGGCACAACAAGTTGGTTGCCGAATGTTACTTTGATGGTTGGCACAGAGATAGAATGCACGCGCTGCGTTCAACTTCCAAAAGTTTTGTTTCAACATTAGTAGGTATCGCCATCGATCGAGGGGAAATTAAAAGCGACAATGAAAAGGTATTCAACTTTTTCCCTGAATATGCAGACCTGAACAACGAGAAGAAAAATCAGATCGAGATTCGTCATATACTAACGATGACCCCCGGCCTGCAGTGGGACGAATTTACTTATTACGATCAGGACGACTACCGTAATGATGAATATGCAATCGAACAACAAAGCGATAGGCTTGGATATCTCTTTAACAAAGAACTCATCTATACTCCAGGAAGTACTTTTGTTTACAACAGTGCAATGCCTGTTCTTCAAAGTGCTCTTATAAAAAAGGCAACCGGAAATAATGTTGACGTATATGCTAAAGAAAATCTCTTCAAACCACTCGGCATTACCGACTATTATTGGCGCATGAATCCTGATGGATATGTTGCTATTGCTCCCCTATTTTTAAAACCGCGTGACATGGCAAAGTTAGGACAACTCTTTCTGGATAGCGGAAGATGGAAAGGCAATCAAATCGTTTCTTCAAATTGGGTAGCAAAAGCTTCGTCTACTATTGTTCAGCGTGCAGGCATCCCCGGTATCTATCGTTCGGGTACCGGTTATGGCTACAACTGGTGGACAGAACAATTTATTGTAAACAAGGAAGTAATCCAGGCTTTCGCTGCCGAGGGAAGCGGTGGACAATATATTTTTGTAGTCCCCAAACTTGATGCTGTTGTTGTATTTACAGGCGGTAACTACAAAGAACCACAGAACAGACCTTTTGGGATGATGGCCAATAGTATTCTGCCGGCGATGTTTTGATGTATCCTGAAAAAGGCACCCACAACGGCTGAGGCATAAAGTAATCAGTTTCAATTGTCAATAAAATGAAGAAACAGTTTCAAATCTTTTGAATAATTTGGCAGGTTAAAAATTCAGAAGCTTGTCTATACGTTTACTTACTTTCTCTTTATTAGCTATTCTATCACTGTCTGCAGCAGGGCAAGGATCGTTCAGATTTTATTCCGATACCTCGAAAAACGCGCGCAATATTGTTCTTCCCATTTTACTATACACTCCGGAGACTCATTTTGCAGGTGGTGCGCTCGGCGTTAGATTATGGAAAAACCTGCATCCGGAAATCCCCACTCGCACTTCCAATGCCGAATTAGTCGTACTGTATACGAGTCGTGGGCAACTCATCATTATTCCACGTTATACCATCTTTACGCGTGGCGAAAAATATTTGATCGAAGGTTTTGGTGAAGAGCTGATTAATTTCAAAGATTATTATTTTGGAATAGGAAACAATACTTCTCCAAACAATCGCGAAACATTTACCTACGATGTGATTGGATGGGAAAACCGAGTCGGGCGAAGGATTTTCGCGCAGAAGAAATTATTCGTAGGAATAGAAGCTCGCGCATTAAAATATTACAATATGCGACTTGAGCCAGGTGGCGAATTAGAAACTCAGCAAATCACTGGCTACAACGGATCGACATCAATCGGTCTTGGCCCCTGTCTTACTTGGGACGAACGTGACAATGTAGTTAATCCAAGTCGCGGTTTTTACTTTGATGCTCGCTATTCGTTCTACTCTACCGCTTTAGGAGGATCAGTAAATTATCATCGCACTTATATCGACTTGCGAAAATACTTCAATGTAAATCCTTCACTGCGCCACATTTTGGCTGTTGAATTGATTGGAAATTTTGTGCGAGGCAATGCTCCGATTAAAGAGATGGCGGAATTTGGAGGATCGCGCGTTATGCGCGGCTATTATCGCGGCCGCTATCGCGATAATTATATGACTGCCTTTCAAGCAGAGTATCGAATGCCTGTTTACAGGCGCATCGGTGTTGTTGGTTTTGCAGGATTAGGTAAAGTCTATAATCCCGACGAGGTTAATTTTGATGGTTTGCACTACATGTATGGTGCTGGCCTTCGATATACTATTAACAAGAGAGAGAAATTAAACCTTCGCCTTGACTACGCACGGGGCGATCCTCATTACCAAGGGTATTTCTATTTGGGTTTTTCTGAGAGTTTTTAATATCGATCAAACGGATTGCATTAACTCCTCTCGGTATTTAGAGAGGATACTCGACTTCGATACAAAGCCCACATATTGATTATTCTCAATCACAGGTAAATTCCATTGATTGGCATCATCAAATTTTTTGAGCACATCATGCAAACTTTCTTGCGGCGTAATTATAGACGATGGTGTTACCATTAAATCTTTGATATGAACTGTCGCATATAGTTCTGTTTGAAATATCGTAGCACGAACGTGATCCAAATGAATGAGACCAACCAGTTCCTGTTTTTGATTCAGAACAGGATAAGTATTTCTCTTGGATTTTGAAATCGCATCAATTAAAGATTGCAGCAAATCACTTTCGTGCAACGGAATAAAGTCCGTTTCAATTAATTTATCTAATTCGATTTTACTCAGTAAAAAGTGATCTCGATTGGCAATGGAATGCTTGAGCCGTTCTGAAAGTTTTTTAGCTTCCATCGACAAAGGTTCAAAATGTTTCGCTACCGCCAGGCTTAATGCTGATACTATCATTAACGGAATCATTAACTCATAACCACCTGTAATTTCAGCGATGAGAAATATCGCACTTAAAGGTGAGTGAAAGATGCCACTTAAAACACCGGCCATGCCGACGAGTGCAAAATTTGTTTCAGGGATTTGCGCAAGCCCGATCTGATTTAAGAATCGGGCGAAAGAAAATCCTAAGTATGCACCCATAAATAAGGAGGGGCCAAAATTTCCTCCGTTACCTCCGCTACCTAATGTCAGTCCTGCCGCTATTGACTTTGATAACATGACGAACACCAAAAAAAGAAGAAGCCAATCGCCATGCACCCATTCTTTGACAATGCTTTGATGCGATAAAATTGCAGGTTTTAAATCGGCAAGAATTGAAACGGTGTGATAGCCTTCACCAAATAATGGAGGAAATATCATAATCAATATCGCCAACACAGTTCCTCCAATTGCTAAACGAAGCCAAGGGCTTCTTACTCGTTGCAGAAGTCTTTGAGTGCCATTAAACGTGCGAGTGTAGTACAAAGAAAGAAGCCCTGCCAAAAGCCCGAGCAGAATGTAAAACGGCACGTTGTGAAAATCAAATGGCTGACGTAAGGTGAAGCTCATCACCAAACCCTCCTTCAAAATAATTTTTGATAGCAGTGCACCACAGGCTGCTGCAATAATTAACGGAATGAATGCCGTAAGACTGATATCCGTAAGCACTACTTCAATTGCAAATAGCACTCCGGCAATAGGTGCATTAAAAGCTGCTGCTATACCCGCGGCAGAACCACAGGCTAATAAAATTGTTCGCTCCTTATAACTCAACGTGTAAGCCCGAGCATAGTTAGAACCTATGGCTGCTCCTGTGCTTACAATCGGAGACTCTAAGCCCGTTGAACCACCGAAACCCACAGTAAGAGCACTGGTGATCACGTGACTATACATTTGTCCTGAAGGCAAAATACTGGATTGTTTAGCAATCGCGTATTGAATTTCAGCTGATCCCTTATTTAGATTGCCCTTCAGAAAGTTAACTACGTAAACAGTCGTGAGCGAAAGCCCAAACATAGGCACGATAGCATAAAGCCAAAACCACTCACGAGTTTCCGAATAGTCTGTTACGAAATGCGTAGTCTGATGAACAATAAATTTCAAACCAACGGCCACTAGCCCCGCTGATAAACCAACAACCACGCTCGATAAAATAAAGAACTGCCGATCCGTCATTTTATGGCGTATCCACAAAATCAACACTCGAACCGATTGATGAAGCCTGATGAATTTCATATCTAGCGCAAGATAGGGTACAAAGTTTTAGCCTGAAATTTTTTTATGTCTGCGGAATAAAATGCTTTTAATAAATCCGACTGCGTGTTGTAACTTACCGCGATGAGTTTGGTTTATCCTTCATTTCTTTGGGCACTGAGTGCTCTTGCCATTCCTATAATTATCCATCTTTTCAATTTCAGAAAAACCACGCGGATCTATTTCTCGAACACACGCTTCCTTAAGCAAGTAAAAGAAGAAACAACGCAGAAGCGTAGGCTCAAGCAATATTTGGTGTTAGCGTCTCGATTACTGTTTTTGTTCTTTCTGGTGATGGCTTTCGCTCAACCCTTTCTCCCCGCCAAGGAGGAAATGGGGCAGCAACAAACGATCAGTATTTATGT
>DASYTA010000280.1:0-8251 GCA_036002745.1 Cyclobacteriaceae bacterium
ATCTTGGGGGCGGGATTTGACACGCGCGCTTCACGACTTGATTTCCTTAAAGCAATTCCTGTTATCGAAATTGATCATCCGAACACTTCGGATTTTAAAATTGATGTTTACAAAAATCAAATTGGGCAATTGCCACAAAATGTAACCTTCTGTCAAATCGATTTTAATAAACAAAGTCTTGATGAGTTGGCTAGTCAAAATCATTTTGATTTCACTAAGCCAACAACCATTATTTGGGAAGGTGTGACTAATTACCTAACTGCGGAAGCAATTAAAAGCACTTTTATTTTTATTTCGAAATATGCAAAGGGCACTTATGTAATTTTTACTTATGTGCACCAAGAAGTTCTCAGGAACCCAAATACTTTTTTCGGAGGAGAAAAACTTTTGAAAGATCTGGAAGCTATTGAAGAGCGATGGACATTTGGTTTTTCTCCAGAAGAGCTCCCCAACTATTTATTTAAATTCGGATTGATATTGATTGAAGACTTAGGCGCAACAGAATATCGACACCGATATCTGCCTGAGCGAACTGAGCGAGGCTACGAATTTTATCGAGTGGCAGTGGCGAAGAAATAAAAAGGTGGAGAAAAATATTCCCCACCTTTATCTTTGAAAGGATTATTTTTCTAAAATATCTTTCAATGCATTCAAAACCATTTTCCAGTTTTGTTCAGAATGATCTTTCGCCTCTTTTGTTTTGATGCCATCTTGCGTAAGATGAAATACGGTGTTTCCATTGTGATCTTCTAGTGCATAGGTAACGTTCGCATAGTTTTCCGGCTTGTCTTCCGTTCCTGAAAACGAGCTCCAATAATTATACTTCAATACTTTTTCTTTTTCAATTTGTAAGATCGTGCCTTTGTCGGTATATGATTTTCCTTCCCACTCCCCGCTGAAAGTAATCGGGCTACCTACTTTCCAGTCGGTCTTGGTTTCTGTTCCGAAAAGGTATTTTTTAATTTGTTGGGGATCGGTGAGCGCATTCCATACTTTGGATTTAGGTGCGTGGATCGTAACCGAAGTGTTCAATGTTAATAAGGCTTCCATAAAATTGATTTTAAGATTGATAATTATTTTTGTTCGTATTGATAATAGAGTGAGACATAACCATCATTGGGTTTTGCCCCCGAAAGCTTAAAATGTATTCGTTGATTGATGTCGGAGAAAAGTGGTTTGCCTTTGCCTAAAACAACAGGTACTACTCCAAGCCACATTTCATCGACCAGGTTTTCATTAAGAAAGAAGCTCACCAGTTTAGCTCCACCGAAAAGCCAAATGTCTTTACCAGGCTGATTCTTAAGTTCAAGTACTTTTTGTTTGGCATTCTTTCCTATCAGATTAAAATCGATTGCTTTTTTCAATGTATTCGAAAAGACATAATGTTCTTTTTTCGGAAACATCGACTTACCAACCTGTTCAAAACTTTTGCGACCAAGAAAGATGGTATCAATTTTATCGAGGAAACTCGACATTTCTTTTTTCGATGGCGGCGGGCACCAATCGTATTCACCATTTGATCCCTCGATCATTCCATCCAGACTAACTGCAAGGCTTAGAATAACTTTTCTCATACATTAATCGGTAAGTTCATGACATTGATAACCGTATTGCTTCAGCAAATGAATCGCAGCTGTCGGTTTCACTTGGTCAGAAACGATGCGCAAAATTCTATCACAATCATCAAGCGCAAAATTCCATTGATCTTTGCCAGCCAGTGAATCGATGAAAGGGGCCAACGACTTAACCTGGTCTGTAGACTGAACGGATGTTGTAAACACAAGTACTTCCATAACGATTTTATTTTATCCCAATTTGTATTTCAGTAACGTTGGCTTGCGGATCACTGAAGTCAGAATTAATATAAACTTCGCGATTGATGCCTATCGGCTGATAATCTTTTTGCTCAACACATTTCATTAGTATCTCATAACTTTTTGGAATCTCGTTCCAAGCTCCTTCGTGCATAATCGAAAGTGATTTGAAGTTCTCTGTCCGTTTGAAATGGAACGAGCCATCATAATCAATAGGAACACTCGCTACAGGAAGACAGATCTCCAACAGAAATGGTTTCGACCCGACTCCTGTAAACCCGATGTAGTGCCAATGAATCGGTCCGGTAGGATGGAGGTCAAGTCGAACGGCCTCCTTGAAAAGTTCTTTTGCTACTGGTATCTGATGGATCAAATCATTGATCTTGACTTCGGTGCGATGGTAAAGAAAATTGATAGGCTTAATTTCTTTCTCCACTGGGGTTTGCTGTAGATTTTTCATACCGTTTAATTTTATAATCAAATCAACGATTAGAACATGACAGCCCTATGTCAGGAGAAAAAAGAAAGTTGAACTATTTTTTGATATTGAGTGACAACCCTATGTCAGCAGTGGCTGAAAATTCTCCTACGCTTGAAGCTTCGGAGAATAAATCAGTGCTGCCCCACCAGTTTGAGGTAGTGTTCTTGCAGTTCTTCGACCAATTCAAGCACGATGTTTTTGAGTTCATCAGGGCTTTCGATTTCAATACCGCGGCCGTAAGAGAGGAGCCAGCGCGCCATCATTTGAAAATCGGAAGTGAGAAACTTCATACGAACTTGCCCATCCACTTCTTCTTCCGACACAAATCCAAAGTAATGACGAGAATTATTAACGTAGCGCGATTCCCGTTGGTCGAAGAGAATAGTCGCTGTTTTCATTTCACTATTAGCCTGCTGCAGGCTGTTGAAATATTCTTGCATCGTCGAAATACTTCGTGGCTCGAAGGTTTCACCCGTTGGTTTCATCTCTTTAATCCGGTCGCAGCGAAAATCACGAAAGCCATTGCGCAGACGACACCAGGCAATCAAATGCCAGGCAGCACTATAATATAATAGCCCAATCGGTTCTACATTGCGCTGAGTTTGCTCGTTTTGCTGGCTGCTAAAATAATCGATGTAAACAACCTGTTTTCCGGCTACGGCTTTTTGTAAATCTGTGAGAACGCTGCCCGACTGTGCCGGTAAGTTCATTTGCGGGCGAAAGACTTCAATGTGATCTTGCAAACTTTCCAAGTGATCTTTCTGTGCCTCGTTCAATACGGATTTAATTTTTAGCAAGGCACCTTCAAATGCAGTACGCACGGATTGATCTGTCATTCGCTCCACTAATTTTCCTGCCATCATCATCGCACTCGCTTCATCTTGCGAAAACATTACAGGTGGAAGATGGTATCCATCAACAATAAAATAACCTGTGCCGGCTTCAGAACCGATGGGGACACCCGCTTCCATGAGGGCTTTCACATCGCGATACACTGTACGCAGGCTGATTTCAAATCGATTGGCAATTTCTTCGGCCTTAACAATCTTTTTGGATTGTAGTTGAATGAGAATGGCAGTCAATCGATCGATCCGGTTCATAATCAAAATTAAGCAAAAACATTTGCTAACTGATTCAAACCGTTAGTGGATTTAATGAATCAGGAGGCCTTTCAAACGAGTGCGCTATTCCTTAATTTAATTTAATTTTGCTGTTTGACCGTTTCCTAAATTGTCTTGCTTGAGAAAACTAAGTTCTATCAGTTTTGGCGTTCTGCTGTTGATTTCAACTTTCCACATGGTGGGAAATTGCCAAATCCGTATTGAGGTGATTAAACACGCCAAGCTCACCTTGAGTGATTCTAACATTTTTATTTCAGCCACATTCAACAATTGGAGCCCTGGAGATGAGAATTACAAAATGACACGTGGGGCAAATGGAGTCTACTATTTCGAACTTCCTGATACGCTGACTTATTTTGAATACAAATTTACACAGGGCACGTGGTCTTCTGTGGAAGGAAACGCACCGGGAAGAGTGCGCGCCAATCGCGTTTACAGCAAAAACATTGAAAAGTCTCCCAAGCTGATTCAAGCTGTCATTGAAGGATGGGAGACGCAACCATCATATCTATTGATTGTAAATAAGATCCCCAGAAATACTCCGCATGATGCAAGCATTTATGTGATGGGTAACTTTAATAATTGGAATCCTGAAGACAGAAACTACAAATTGGTCAAGCAGGTAGATGGTACTTATCGAATACTGATCTACAGTCCTTTCCCTCAAGTACAGTTTAAATTCACTAGGGGAACTTCATCATCCATCGAAAGCAGGCCAGGAGGTCGCATGCTGCCCAACCGAATTGCTAACCGCGATATGGTGAAAGGAAATCCTGACATTCAGCTAGAGATTGCAAGTTGGTTAGATCTTCCCGATCCGATTCAACTTTATTCCATCTACGATCTGTTGTTACTGTTCTCTTTCTTTCAGGGCGTTTTGTTGATGATTACTATGCCTAGTATTCAGGGTTACAACCGATCAGCGAATCGGTGGCTCCTTATTTTGATTGGTTTTACTTCAGCCATTGTTCTGCTAAAAGTAGTTTCCAATTCGCCATTGGCGTCACAAGTCACTCCCAAGCTGCAATTGTTGCCTGACTTTATCTTTTTCATTTACGCCCCTTTGTTTTACTTATATATTCAACGACTGCTATTCCAATCACAACTCATTTCTTCCTCGGGCATTAAATTTCATTTCATTCCTGCGTTGGTGCAGATCTTTTTCTACTTGACTTACTTTTTGATGGATGCTTCTGCATTCGAATCGAAAATTGCTGATCCGCACTCTGATTTATACATCATGAGATTTTGTTTTGGTTGTGCTGCCCTACTTTTCAATCTTTATTATTGGCTCGCTTCTAATCGCGCCTTGAGAAGTTATAAAGAGAACTATGAGAATAGCAACTCATACGAGCAAAATTTGCAATACCTCTCCACTGTATTATTCATTCAGGCGATTTGCATTTTCGCATGGGGAGCAACATCGATCATTGCCATTATTAACATATCGTTTGGGCAAGATGTTTTTAATTTCATTGAGTTCAGTATTGAGACCATGTGGATTATCTTTTCGATGATCACATTCTTTCTTGGTTATTTCGCAATTCATGAACCTGATTTATTCAGAGTACCTGCACTCGTTCAAGAATTGCCACCCGTTGTCCCGATTTCAATTTCCAATGGTAGAGATAACGGACGACTGAGTTCTCCGGCTAAGGAAGATGAACCTATAGAAAACCTGGAAGCAGAGATGGAAAGAGTTGAGGCTTATATGAATACGCAAAAGCCATACATCAATTCAAAACTTAATCTTGTTGAGCTATCGCATCATCTCAAATTGCCTCCCTATCTGTTGTCGCGTATAATTAATGTCGGGTTTAATAGAAACTTCTTTGATTTTGTGAATGGATATAGAGTTGAAGAATTTAAAAGACGCGTGGAGGATACCCAATTCCGACATTACTCTTTATTAAGTATAGCATTTGACGTTGGTTTTAACTCCAAGACAGCTTTCAATCGGTCGTTTAAAAAGATAACCAACCAGACGCCTAGCTCTTATTTTAAAAACAGAACCGAATACTGAGTTCCTTACACATAATTTCGAAATGCAGGTGCCATTTTCCTAAATGCCCCTGTAACAGACTGATTATTAATAATTAGGCTCCAGGTGCCACTTACTAATATGCAGCGACCACAATAATAAAGTGGGGCGAAATCGGCGTTTGATGCGCCTAATTTGCATCCGTTTCCAAAGCTAAATTTTCCGCAAACGATTAAGAATTGAGAGTTCTAATTGTATGAGGAAAGGAAAGTTGAAGAAACCCCTTAAAATCAACCTAAACACTGTTTCAATATTATGGATTACAATCCTAAAGTATCTAAGTGCTTGCCTATCAGCCACAAAGGAAATTGTCTTAAAATGGAATTTCTCTCCGGAAGGATGCCGAATTTTTTTCCTTTTCTGCATGATTATTTCCATGGGCTTCAACCGATTGAAAATACATTGCAATCGTTTTAAATGACTGATTATGCAATCTCTATCTTCTTTGGATTGTGTTTAAATCTTGAAACAAAATTGAAAACTCTAAACCAAGTTAATTTATGATCAAATTCTATCTGTCTTACTCCAAGTACCTGACAGTGATTTTGTTGTGCGGGGCCCTATCGGGGTTTGCGCAACAAAAAACTGTTTCCGGAAAGGTGACCGCATCAGATGATGGGTCGGCCATGCCCGGTGTGAATATTCTTGAAAAAGGAACTACCAATGGCACTGTTACCGATACCAATGGTGAGTTCAAAATTGAAGTGGGCTCTAATGCTACTTTGACATTCTCTTTTGTGGGTTATGCCACTCAGGAAATTGCGGTGGGAAGCCAAACCACCGTCGCAGTAACATTAGTAACCGATGCCAAATCTTTGGCCGAGGTTATGGTAATTGGATATGGTGAAGTGCAAAAGAAAGATGCTACTGGTGCTGTAACGGCCATCTCCAATAAGGACTTTAACAAAGGTGTTATGACTTCACCTCAAGATCTCATCTTAGGTAAGATGGCAGGCGTTTCTGTAGTTTCAAATAGCGGTGCGCCAGGTGATAACTCTACCATTAGAATTAGAGGAGGAGCTTCGTTGACAGCCTCTAATGATCCTCTTATTATTATTGACGGGTTTCCTATGGATAACTTTGCTGCAACGGGCGTAGGTTCATTACCTGGAGTTGCAAATCCATTGGCGTCGATAAATCCAAACGATATAGAAAGCTTTACGGTACTAAAAGATGCTTCAGCTACTGCAATTTATGGTTCCAGAGCTTCGAATGGGGTGGTAATTATTACAACTAAAAAAGGAGCTTCAGGAAAACCTAAATTTAATTATAACGGAAATTTTTCTGTGGCTACTCCGATTAAGTACGTAGATGTGCTTAACGCAGATCAGTATAAGGCAATGGTTAATTCCCTGGCTCAATCAGGAATTTCTACAGTTACCCCAGCTGCACTTGCTAATCTTGGAACTTCAAATACCAATTGGCAGAAGGAAATATTTCGTGATGCGTTTTCAAATGATCATAATTTGAATGTTTCAGGATCACTTAAAAACCTTCCTTATAGAATTTCATACGGTTATACAGATCAACAAGGCATCCTTAAAACAACGAGTGTTCAAAGAAATTCACTCAATATTAATTTGAGCCCTACCTTACTACAAGGTGATCTTAAATTGAATATCAGTGCTAAAGGAAATTATTCGAACACTAATTTCGGTCCGGTAGGTAGTGGTGATAATGTTGTAGCCAGTGCAGTAGCATTTGACCCAACACAATCACCCTATAGCCCTGGCGATACACAATATGGTGGCTACTTTTCATGGTTAAGTAAAACTGACCTTACCGGAGCACAAGTACTCAAAGGCACATCAAATCCAGTTGCCCTGCTAAACCAAACCGATAATCGCTCATCAGCAAATAGAATAATTACAAATCTTACAGCAGAGTATAAGATTAAGTATGTTCCTGGTTTAAAACTTAACGCAAATATTGGCCTTGATCGCTCAACAAGTGATGGTCACAACATTGTGCCAATTACTGGTGCATTTGTTCAAAACAACGGAACACCGATTGGAAGAAACAATACGTATTCTGGAAGGAACCAGTCTGAACTGCTCGATATTTTTCTTAATTACACAAAGCAATTTGGCCTTCATAAGCTTGACCTCACCGGAGGCTATGGCTGGCAACACTTTTACCGAGAGGGTGTTAATACCAATGGAAACGCAACCACAACCATACAATCAATTCCGTATAAGGCTGAGAACTTTTTAGTTTCATTTTTTGGCAGGTTGAATTATACCTACAATGGAAAATATTTATTAACGGCAACTCTTCGCGATGATGGCTCCTCGCGTTTTTCTTCTAAAAACAGGTGGGGATTGTTTCCTTCCGTTGCATTAGCCTGGCGTATGAAAGATGAGCAATTTCTGTCCAATGTCGATTTTGTATCCGACCTTAAATTAAGAGTTGGTTATGGAGTTACAGGTCAACAGGACCTCACTGGTGTAACCAATGGATACTACCCATACATTCCCGTTTACCAGGCGTCGGATGTTTTGACTCAGTATCAAATGGGCAATACCTTTTACACAACGCAAAGACCCAATGCTTATGATGCAAATATTAAATGGGAATCTACCACTACAACTAACATTGGGGTTGACTTTGGGTTTTTCAATGATAAATTGACGGGATCAGTAGAAGTATTTCAAAAGGATACCAAGGATCTCTTAAACAACGTGGCAATTCCAAACGGTGTTAACTTTTCCAATTACCTAACTACCAACGTAGGTAGTATGCAAAATCAAGGTATTGAAGTGACATTAAAAGCTGTGCCCATTGCATCGAAAAA
>DASYTA010000281.1:0-9652 GCA_036002745.1 Cyclobacteriaceae bacterium
TTTTTAGAATTCGAAGGCAAATGGGTGATCTTATTAGTGCACACATCCAACGTAGGGAGCGAAAATTTTCAATTACTTCAAACACGCGAAGGAAAATTTGTGTATGAAGAAGTGATCTTCGCCTCTCAACTTTGGACTACCGAAGATAAAATGATGTATGTTGTTGGAGCTACGCACGAAGAGAAAGTGGGAGCCATTCGTGCGTTGGCCCCTCATCACTTCTTTCTCGTTCCAGGTGTGGGTGCACAAGGTGGAAACATGGAGCATATTTCAAAAGTGGGAATGAACAACCAGTGCGGCTTGATTGTGAATTCCGCGCGATCTATTATTTATGCTTCTTCAAAAGAGGACTTTGCAGAAGCAGCTAGAAAAGAATCGAAGAAATTGCAGCAAAGTATGAGTGCGTTGCTGGATGAGTATTGCCGTTAGATATAAATTCGAGAGAACTCCTTTCCAGTCTGTAGTTTTTGATTTTCGTTTTATAAAATTGTAAATCGAAGGATGAACGAATCTTTCCTTCACTATCTCTGGCAGTTTCAATATTTTGATAAGAAGGATTTATGTTCTGCTGATGGCGAGCCGATTTCGATTTTAAAAGCAGGTCAACTCAACTCTAATTCCGGCCCCGATTTTTCGGATGCTAAAATTAGAATCAATGGAATGGAGTGGGCAGGCACCGTGGAAATTCACGTGAAGAGTTCGGATTGGCAGGCACATCAACACCAAACAGATATGGCCTATGAAAACGTGGTGCTTCATGTAGTTTGGGAAAATGACCGGCCCATATTCAGGAAAGACAACACACCAATTCCTACGCTTGAATTGAAAGATCGGGTAGAGCCTTCTCTTATCAAGGAATACAAAAAATTAATCAATAGCTCTGGAGTGATTGCCTGCGAAAAGTCTTTTGCTCAGGTTGACGACCTTGTCAAACTTTCGATGTTGGAGAGAGCATTGATGCAACGGCTGGAAGATAAAGCCAATCGTGTTAAGGAGCTTTTGAATCTTAATCATGGTGACTGGGAGGAAACTTGCTATCAACTGCTCGCTAAAAATTTTGGATTCAAAGTAAATTCAGATCCTTTCTATCAATTAGCTCGATCCTTACCTTATAAAATTATTCAAAAACAAAACAGCCAGTTGCAGGTGGAAGCGTTGCTTTTTGGTCAAGCCGGAATGCTCGAAACCAAAACCAAGGACGAGTACATCACTTCAATTTTTCAAGAGTATAAACTGTTGTCTCAAAAATATAAGCTATCAGAATCTCGATTAAATACTGCACAGTGGAGGTTCTTGCGATTGCGTCCTGCTAACTTTCCTACTGTTCGCCTCGCGCAATTCGCTTCTTTGCTTTGCACTTCCAAAAATATTTTCTCACAACTTATTTCAGCAACTTCTTTTTCGTCTGTACAAAAATTGTTGTCGGTTGACCAATCATCCTATTGGATTAATCACTACCGTTTTGGAAAAAAGGCAAAAGGTTCCGTGCCTTCCATGGGTGAATCCAGCATTCAAAACATTATTATTAATACGGTCGCGCCTTTGTTGGTTGCTTACGGAAAATACAAAGACGAGCAATTGTACATTGATAAGGCGGTTGAACTTTTGCAGCAATTGCCTGCTGAACAAAATAAAATCACGCGCACCTGGGATTCATTGGGATTAAAGATTAAAACAGCTTTTGATTCACAGTCTTTGATTGAGCTTTACAACAACTTTTGCCAAAAGCGTCAGTGCCTTAATTGTTCTGTGGGAGTCTCCATTTTAAAATCAAAGTCTTGACAATCGCTTTCGCTATTTTAAACTATGCATTGATTTTCATTTGTGTTTATTTCTTAGGTAAGAAATGGAATGCTTTGTCGACTAAAATTTTTTGGAGCGCTTTTCTCGTTCGATTGGCAGCGGGTATTACTCTCGGCTTAGTTTACACTTATTATTATTCTGCAGGCGACACATGGACATTTTTTAATGACGCGAAAATTTTCTCTGCACTCGCTCGTCATGATTTCTTTTCCTACCTCAATTCACTTTTCGATTTTAGTGAGAGTCAGGCAATGCAATCGCAATTGATAAACCAGGAAGGACGTTCAATTTTTTTTATAAAGATCATAAGTGTTTTTTGCCTGATAGGGAATGATAATTATTGGATTTGCGCCGCTTACTTTTCGCTCCTCAGTTTTATTTGTGCGTGGATGCTTCATCGCCAAGTGATTACTATTTTTCCTGATGCAACGAAGCAATCGTCATTAGCATTTTTGTTTTTTCCTTCCGTCGTGTTTTGGAGCAGTGGTTTGGAGAAAGAATCAATAGCCCTGTGTGGGGTTTATTTTTTATCCGCCGGTTTTTTAAAGGTGATGTCGTCGTCGAAACTAAATAAATTATTTTGGTTGTTTGTCATTCCATTTGGTTATGCGATTTGGGGATTAAAATATTACTGGGCGATCATTTTCTTTGATTCAGTTTTAACCTCTTTGTTAGCTCGGTTTTTGTCTTCGAAATTTTCAGCTGTGAAAAAATATTTAATTGTCTTTTGGACAATTTCATTTTTTGCAATTGGAGTGTTGTTAAGCTTTATGCATCCTAATTTTTACCTCGATCAATTTTTGGAGGTGATCATTTCCAATTACAATGACTTTGCAGAATTATCCGATCCCAAAAATTTAATTCATTACTATCAGTTGAAAGGAACATTGATGAGTCTCTTGATCAATTCACCATGGGCATTGCTATCGGGATTGTTCAGACCGGTGATCGGGGAAGGACAAGGGCTCCTTGGCTTAGCGGCGTCACTTGAAAATCTCTTGTTGTTAACTTTTTTTATAGGCGCCCTGATGAATTTTAAAAAGGCATTTACTTCGTCGCATCAAATTATTTTATGGGCTACGATCAGTTATTGCATGGTGCTGTGCATATTTCTGGCCTTGTCTACTCCAAATTTCGGAACGCTTTCGCGTTACCGTGTTGGCTTTTTGCCCTTCTTTGTTTTTGTAATCACATTTAGCAATCAGCTTGTCGATTGGATTTCCAGGAAGTTTAACAAGGCTTAACATCTATTCTTATCTTTGAAAAAAAATTCACGTGAAGAACCCTGTCATTATTTTCGGAGCCAATCATTTAGGCCGTGCCGCCAAAGAAATTTTTGAAAGCAACGAAATTGTAGTTTATGGTTTTTTAGATGACGACAAAGGCCTTCATCAAAAAGAAATTGATGATGCAGTAGTGTTGGGCGCCACCGATGACGATGGCTATTTAAAGTTGATCAATAAAAAGAGCGAGGCTTTTGTTGCTGTTGACGACAATAAATTGCGCAAGTCAATCGTGAAAATGCTTCAGGAAGTAAGGCATGCACAACCATTAAATGCAATTCATACCAAGGCTTCTGTTTCTGAGAAGGCGGAGATCGGTTATGGAAATTTTATCGATCATGGCGCCTATCTCGCCCCCGGCTCGAAAATTGGTAGTCATTGCATCATTCACGCCAAGGTAACATTAGGAGTAGAAGCAAGCCTTGGGGATTTTGTTCAGGTAGGTGCAGGCAGCACAATCAATGCAGGAGTAAAAATTGAAGACGAGGTTTTTATCGGCTCAGGTGTAACGATTGTTTCAGGAGTAACGGTTGGGAAAGGTGCGCGCATCGGTGCGGGCTCGGTAGTCATTGCTCCGGTTAAATCAGGAGTGACTGTGTTTGGAAATCCTGCACAAGTGGTGAAGGGTTGATCTTGGAATTGAAGTAGAGGTGCAAGACTTGTACGAATCCAAGGTTAATGTTTACAGCCAGGAGATTCATCTGTACTCACGCCGCAATATGAATCTTATATTCTTCATATCGCTGCAACACCTGCTTTACATAAAATACAGGACCATCGCACCGGCAGTATCCTGCCATCGCTAGCGGATCACGATAGTATTTAGGAAGTGATTTTTGAGCTAGGTAATAACCTACATTATCATCCCACAAATTTATTTTCTTGCCGTATTTTTTAGTGAGTCTTTGCGCGTCAATCACGTGGGTGAGCCCTACGTTGTAAGAAGCGAGTACAAATTTTTTTCGTTCTTCTTCATCGGTCACAGTATTTTTCCAGTAGTCATCCAAAAATTTTAGAAAACGCGTTCCCACCGAAATATTTTTTTCAGGGTTCCATAAATCGCGTACGCCAAAATATCGTCCGGTCTCCGGCATTACTTGCATCAAACCGATAGCACCTACCCACGATTTTACGTGTGGATTGAAATTAGATTCCTGATAGGCGATGGAGGCCAGCAATCGCCAGTCCCATCCTATTAATGCCGCCTCTTTTTTTAATTGATCGTCGTAGGGACACAGTTTCTCCGAGTTCAAAGAAGAATAATCACTGGAGGCGAGTGTGACAGAAAACCTCGGACTATTAAAATAGCGATTGTGTACCACTTGAAATATTCCTCGCCTTTTTATTTTAGCGAGCCATTGATTGGTTTCCTTCATAAGCGCTGGAGAATTGCATCGCATGGCCCAGGCAATAGGTTGCGGTGGGCTGATAACAGTCTTGATGTCGATATTAGGATAGTAAAGCTCGTTTACTTGCGCGATCATTTGATCAGCAACGGTGTATGGAATTTCTCCTAAGGCTACTTTGCGAATGAGTGATTCTGTTTCAGCGTTGGCGCTGTCTTCATGAACAAAAATTTCACCACCTATTTCTCGTGAGAGACTATCAAGGCGCTGTTTGAAGGAAGAGCCGTTAATCACATAAACTTCTTTACGAATTAAATGAACTTTGTTACGGAGCATTTTCATTTCAACAACATGTGGAGGTAGCATGCGCCAGTGATCCGGTTTCTTTTGAACCAGAACTTGTTGTGTATTGAAAAACGCATCAGTGAACGATACGTATTGAGTGCGTTCTTTTGTAATGGTAAGAGGAAAGGCAATAACATCTCCTTCACCTCGATTGAGTTTGTCGATGGCTTCTTCAATGCCTGTAATTAATTTGACTTTGAGATCTACTTTTAATTCAGACGCCAGCCGCTGAAGCAATTCATATTCATAACCCATTGACCGCCCCTTGTAAATAAAATAGCTCACTGAATTGTTGTCAACGAGTGCTTCAAGGTAGCCACGCTTGCGAATTGCTTCTAAATCTCGAGCAACTAAGGGTTCGGGAGCGAAAGGTAATTCTTCCTTCTTATTACAAGACGCAAGGCAAAGTAGAAAAAGGATGAAAAAATCTTTTCTCGTCATTTTCTTGATTATGGTTATTGGAGATAAAATTAAAGGAGATTGAATCTCAGAGCCAGCATTGGGCTTTTGCCCCAAAGTTACGAATGAATCAGTTTACCTGTTGATGTTTTTTCTTTCAGGCCTTTTCTATTCTTGATCTATAATATGAAGACTTGATGATTAATTTCTTCGCACTCAACGACATAAAGGACGAACAGCTATTGATAAATTTTATAATATCGGAAGATCAATATTCGTATAAAATAAAAAAGAGGCCCCAATGGGCCTCTTTTAATTGAATTGAATTTATCTGGTTAGTTAAAGGTGTAACGCAACCCGATCTGCATTCTCCAGCGGCTCGCTGGATCAAGTGCATAGTAAGGATGACCGTTGGTTTGTCCGCCAGCCGTGTATGTAAAATAAGGTTGGTTTGCTGAGTAATCAGGAGCAGGAGTTGTGCCAGCGTTTTCCATACCACCATAGCTGATCAAAGAGAAAGTTTGGTTGGTCACGTTCCATTGTTTACCCCAATTTTTTTGAAGCATGTTGGCAAAATTCAAAATGTCAATTGACAATTGGAATTTGTGTGTTGTGTTTCCAGTTTTGAAAACAAAATCTTGTAACAAACGCACATCAAACTCGCTTTGGAAAGGAGTGCGTGCACCATTGCGCTCAGCATATTGGCCTCTGTGCTTGCTCAAGTATGAATCACTGCTGATGAACTGATCAAGTGCTGTCCATTGATCGGCCGCAGTAACTGTGACACCATTAACCGTAGTATTATGCAAATCAATTTCTGATTGATCACGTGGGATGTAAATCAAATCATTTGCACTAGTACCATCATAATTCATGTCGTTAGCATATACATAAGAAAAAGGTATACCTGACTGACCAGTATAGAACACTGACAATTGTGTGGCCAGTGCATTATTCATGTAGGCCTTGCGGTAAGAAACGAAAGCAATTATACGTGACCCTACACTGTAATTAGAGCGAGTTAATGGTAAATCGTTGAGACCACTTACTTGGTTCGTAAAACGCCAGTTAGAATAAGCTACGCTTGATGTTCCTGAATTCAAATCTCTTGAATCACCATAAGTGTAAGCAATTGAACCTGTGAATCCATTGCTGAATTGTTTTTGCAATTGGGCAACGATGTTGTAGGTATAGCCTTTGTTGGTGTTCGTCAATTTTAAGACTTCGGTATATCCAGGATCAATACGGCTGGCAGAGACATATCCGCTATTGGTTGGAGTTGTGCTGGCCGTTGTGTAACGAGGACGATCATCTACACCACTGAACTGAGTAGTTGGTTGGCGCTGCAAGTTGATATAGTTGATTTGGTTGAGGGTCTTGCTGAAGATCGCTTCAACAGTTCCAACCAAGCCCCATGGCAATTTTTTATCAACTGCCAGATTTGTTCTGAACACTTGAGGAAATCTGAAATTTTTGTCGATCACGTTGATGTCGCCATGACTTACCGGATTAGTACCAATTGTATGAGGTTGTGAATAAGGATCAACATTATAAGGTGTAGCATTGCCTCCCGATAAAGGATTGCCGGTAGAGCTTCCGACACTCACAGCGTTGTTTAAAACACCGTTGTTAGAAAACTGGTTAGATACCCACACGAAAGGAACACGGCCTGTAAACAATCCTGAACCGCCTCTTACCTGAATGTCTTTGTCACCCTTTACATCCCAGTTAAAGCCTACACGTGGTGACCATAATGGTCTTGATGTTGGCACGTCCCCTGTGTTGCCCTGGCCGGCAAAATTAGGATTGCTATTGTACTGATCATTTGCTACCGGCTTGGTAGGAAATATAGGCATGTCAATTCTTAAGCCAGCAGTCAATCTAAACCTGTCATTAACCTGCAATTCATCCTGGCCATAAACACCCAATTGGAATGCACTGAAATCGGAAGCTCCTTTGCTTTGCGAAGGATCATCATTAGGATCAGTTGAATAACCTACGCCATATAAAGAAGGATTCACCGGAGTGGCGGTGCCTTGAGTTTGGAAATTAGCTAATGAATTGAATGCGTACGCTCCGTAAATGTTCTGTACAAATAAGTTATAGAATTTATAAAATTCGTTGTTAGTGCCTAATGTAATGGTATGCTTTCCTCTGTATAACACAAAATCATCAGTAATGCTGAATATGTTTTGCTTCAACAAGTTAGCTACTGAAGAAGCCTCACTTCCGAATACGATCGTTCTGTTATTTCCTAAGTTGACAGTAGTTGCAGGAAATGGGCTTCCAAGTGGTTCACGATCATCGACCACGCTTGTGTAACCAATGAGCAGACGATTGGATGTATTATTTTTAAAACTGCTTTTCAATTCCAATCCCGTCGAATTAGTTGTGCTTGGGAAATAGATTCCGTTATTAGATAAGTACAGCGTATTTGGAGTTCGTCCGTTATTGTAGCTTTCGCCATAAGTGTAGCTGTGGCGAAGGGTGAGTTTGTGTTTATCACTGATGTTCCAGTCTAGCTTTGCTAAAACTTTATTACTGCTCACGGTATTATTATAGGCACCAGAAGTTCCAGGATCATAGGTCGGAGCAATTTGTTGTAATGTGCTGATCACCGCATCGGCTTCTGCTTGTGTAACGTTTGCTCCCGGAGTGCCAGGGGCATAAAGTGCAGGGGTGCTTCTTCTATCAATTTCACCATTAACGAAGAAAAACAATTTATTCTTGATGATCGGGCCACCAAAACGTAAACCTGTTTGGTAATCGGAGTAAGTCCCGTAAGGGCTTTTTGATTCGCTCACAGGATTAGTACTTCCTACCAAATTTTGATTGTTTCCAAAATAATAAACCGATCCCTGAAAAGTATTAGTACCACTGCGAGTCACGGCATTGATACCTCCACCAGTGAATCCCCCTTGGCGTATATCATAAGGAGCAATGTTAATTTGAAATTCCTCAATGGCATCCAAGCTGATCGGGTTAATACCTACTTGGCCACCGTTTGTACCGGTTGATGCTAACCCGAACACATCGTTATTTACCAAACCATCAATGGCGAATTGGTTGTAACGGTTGTTGGCGCCTGCAAATGAAGTTCCAGTTCCGGCTGTATTGGCAAGTGGACTAAACTTCGTGAAGTCCGTTAAACTACGGTTGATATTGGGAATAGAATTGATAGTTCTGTTATCTACGTTGGTAGCTAATCCGGTTCTTTCGGAATTGAACAAATCACCTTTTCCGGCTACGACTACCACTTCTTGAAGTTGAGCTCCATCTTCAACCAACGTGAAATTGATGTCAGCAATGTTACCCAGGCTCAAGTAAATTTCGTCCTTGCCTTGGGCCTGATAGCCAACAAAAGATGCGGTCACTTTGTAAGGTCCTCCGATCCGTGCATTAGGTATGGTGAAACGTCCGTCAGCACTTGCAGCTGCACCGTACGTTGTTCCTGAAGGAGTATGAACTGCAACAACGTTTGCACCCGGCAAGGCTTCTCCAGTAGAGCCCGATTTGGATCCGAACACACGACCTGAAATGGTGGCCGTGGTTACTCCCTGAGCCCATACACTTGCATAGGTGATGAACATGAGGGAAAACATTACTAGTAATTTTTTAATCATAGGTTCGATGTTTGGTTAGTAAATTAATGCTGGCAAAAATATCCCTTTTACTTCTCAAAATTCCCAGGAACAGTTTTAATTCTTAGGAACATTTTGTTAACATTTTGGAAACACTAAAGCTGCACTTTAAGCCAAAGAAAACGGATTACCAACTATAGAAAATTCAGTGCATGTCAAAGCAGTCTGCAGAAATCGGTTGCTTTTTGCATTTTTGCGAACCCTTATTTCGTAAAAACAGTTTAATCCCCGAATGGAGAAGGAAAAAGTAAGCAGCGGGAACATCATTGACCTAAAAGTATTGAGGCGACTTTTAGGTTTTGTTAAACCCTACAAAGCCCGATTTTATCTCGTTATTTTTCTTACGCTGGTGCTCGGCTTGCTTACTCCGGTAAGGCCAATCCTCATCCAATACACCATTGATCGCCACGTGCAGTTTGGCAACTACTGGGCCATGGTCAATGTGATGCTGTTGATATTAGCTTTATTAGTTGTTCAATCATTGGTTCAATATGTTCACACTTATATTTCTGGGAGAATAGCTCAGTTTATTATCCGGGATATACGAGTCAAATTATTCGAGCACATTGTTCATCTACGTCTTCAATTTTTTGATAAAACTCCGATTGGGAGATTAGTGACCCGCACCATTTCAGATGTGGAAACACTGGCAGATGTTTTTAGTGAAGGGCTTGCAGCGATGGCCAGTGACTTGCTTCAGATTGTTTTCATTCTTGCTTTTATGTTTTATATGGACTGGAGACTGGCACTCGTGAGTTTGTCGACCATTCCTTTAATGATATTGTCTACTTATGTCTTCAAGGAAAAAATAAAAGTAGCATTCAACGATGTGCGC
>DASYTA010000282.1:0-3949 GCA_036002745.1 Cyclobacteriaceae bacterium
ACTTTGGGAGTTGTGGCAGACAACAAAAATGCCGTTGTACTATATAAAGGTCTTGGATTTGAAATTGAAGGGACCTATAAAAAGCATTGCCTCTTCAGTGGGATCTATCGGGATGTATTCAGGATGGCGTTGTTCAATCCCAATTTTCGACATACATGAAAAATAAACTTATACTTGGCACGGTTCAGTTCGGTATGGATTACGGTATTAATAACAATAGCGGCAAACCTCCACGTCAAGAAGTATTCAACATCCTTAAGCTCGCATCAGAATCATCGATCACAACTCTTGACACTGCCGATCACTACGGGAATGCATCTGCCTTAATCGGTGAATTTCACAAAACCTTTCCAAGCAAATTTCTGATAAACACGAAATTTAAGGTTGGACAAGATGCGGACATTCGTTCGCAGTTGACGCACTCAATTAATGAAGTGAACACCAAAGGCATAAACGTATATTTTTATCATAGTTTTCAGGATTTAATTCAATATCCAAAAATTAAATACGAATTAACCAAGCTTAAAGAAGCTTCGATAATAAATCAAATTGGCGTCTCAATTTATTCAAACCAAGAATTGGAGACCGCATCGGAAATGCCAGAAATTGATGTTATTCAAATTCCATTCAATTTGTTAGACAATATTTCACAGCGAGGCAAATCGATTAAAAAAGCTAAAGATAATGGCAAATTGATTCAAGCAAGATCTCTGTTCTTGCAAGGTCTTTTTTTTAAGCCTCCAGCTGATTTCCCCAATCGTCTTTCCGCATTAAGCAAATATGTAATCAAACTTACGTCTATCACCGAAGAAAGTGGATTAACAATGGAGAATATTTGCCTTGCCTATGCATTGAGTCAGTCTGATATCGATCAGGTTATTATCGGAGTGGACAATGTCGATCAGCTCAGAAAGAACATCAAGTATTCAAATACTTTTCTCGACAATGGGATTAAGCAAGAAATTGATGCGATAAAAGTTGTTGAAACGGAACTCCTCTACCCTACTAATTGGAAATGAAAACTTTGTTAATCACGCAAGCTCGTTTTGGCAGTACAAGGTTGCCGGGTAAAGTGCTAAAAGAGATCGGCGGCAAAACGCTGCTTCAGATTCATCTCGATCGGCTGGCAAAATGTAAAGAAGTCGGAAATATTCTTGTTGCCACAACCGATCAAAAGGATGATGAGAAAATTTCTGCACTTGCAAAGCAACTTAATTTCTCCGTTTACCGCGGGTCTGAGAAAGATGTACTCGACAGATTTTATCAGGCTGCGAAACCCTATCAACCTGATTTTATAATAAGAGTAACTTCAGATTGTCCGCTGATCGACCCTTTACTGGTAGATGAAGTTATCAAATGCACAATACTTCACGATGCAGATTATGGCTCGAACACATTGGTGGAACATTTCCCTGATGGCCAGGATGTAGAGGTATTTAAATTTAAAGCACTTGAAGCTGCATGGAACGAAGCCACGTTACCTTCTGAAAGAGAACACGTAACACCGTATATTCGAAAAAATTCATCTCTGTCAGGAGGAAGGTTTAAATCTGTCAACTATCCATCTCCCGAAAACTTTGCAAAAATTAGGATGACAGTAGATGAATCAAAAGATTTTGAAATGATCAAATTGGTGATCGAAAATCAAGGGACTGACAAAACGTGGAAGGAGTACACTGATTATATTATCAAAAACAACTTGATGGCCATGAATGCCGAAATTATAAGAAATGAAGGTTATCTTAAATCAATAAAAGAAGATGGAAAACAGATATAGCAACTCAGAAAACATGTTAAGCCGGGCACTAAAAACAGTTCCCCTAGGCTCGCAAACATTTAGCAAAAGTAAAACGCAATTGCCATTTGGTGTATCTCCTTACTTTGCTTCCAATGCCGAGGGCGCATATCTGTATGATGTAGACGGTAATCGTTATATCGACTTCGTAAATTCTCTTGCCTCGATCACGCTAGGCTACAACGATCCTGACGTTACAAACGCCGTTCGGGCACAGCTTGATAAAGGCACAATTTTCTCTCTTGCAAATGAATTAGAAGTTATCGTTGCCGAAAAAATTGTGAAAATGGTGCCCTGTGCCGAGATGGTTCGATTTGGCAAAAATGGATCAGATGCTACAGCAGGCGCAGTTAGAATCGCCAGAGCACACACAAAGAAAGACCATGTTTTAGTTTGCGGATACCATGGATGGCAAGACTGGTATATTGGTGCGACCGGCCGCAATTTAGGAGTGCCTCAAAGCACCAGAGAATTAACCCATTCTTTTCAATACAATGACATTGGATCAATCACTAAATTATTTGACCAGTACAAGAACCAAGTAGCTGCTGTTGTAATGGAGCCAGTTAACATCGCGGCACCCAAGGATAATTTTCTAGAAAAAGTGAAAGACCTTACTCATCGAAACCAAGCTGTGCTCGTTTTTGATGAAACAGTCACCGGCTTTCGGTTTTCAAATGGCGGCGCGCAAGAATTTTTTAACGTGACTCCAGATCTCGCATGTTTTGGAAAGGGTCTCGCAAATGGATATCCTGTTTCCGCGGTTGCGGGAAGAGCAGACCTAATGAAATTGATGGAAGAAGTTTTCTTTTCGTTCACCTTTGGAGGTGAACTGTTGTCGTTGGCTGCCGCCAGTGCAACTCTTGACAAGCTTGAACGAGAACCCGTGATTTCTCACCTCAACGAAATTGGTACACAATTGATTAATGGATTGAGACAGCTGATTCAGAAATATAACCTTGAATCAATTTTTTCAATTGATGGGTATCCCGTGTGGTCATTCTTTGTGGTCAAAGATGCCCCTTGGGCAACCTCATGGGAAATTAAGACTCTTTTTTTGCAGCAGATGTTCAAGCACGGAATTTTTATAATTGGAACACATAATTTAAGCTACGCCCATACATCTGAGCATATAAAAACTTTGCTCTCAGTCTATGAAAGTTTTTTTCAATTGATGCAAAAAGCTGAAGAGGAGAAAAGCGTTAAGCGGTTCATCGATGGTAAAATTCTAGAGCCACTGTTTAAGCTTCGGTAATTTATTTTTCATTTTTCAAAAGCCATGAATAGATATAGCTGCCTTACCAAGCAAATATTTGATTACAACTCGTATCATATCGAACCATATCGGCAGCAGGATTTATTAATGATTAAAGAATGGCGAAATCAGCAAATTGACGTTCTCAGGCAAAAAAAAATACTGACAGATCAAGATCAGCTTAATTATTATACTCAATTCATAGAACCCTCTTTCCATGAGTCAAATCCGAAAATAATTCTTTTTAGTTTTTTTCTTGATAAGAATCTTATCGGGTATGGCGGATTAACCAATTGTTCTTGGGAAGACAAGCGTAGTGAACTCTCTATTATCGTTTCAACTGAGCGATATAAAAATCTAGAGCTGTATGAAAAAGATCTCACTGCTTTTATTAAACTAATGAAACAAGTCAATTTCGATGAGCTTCGTTTCAATCGGATTTTCACAGAAACCTACGATATCAGACCATATCATATAAGAATTATAGAGCAGAACGATTTCCGTCTCGAAGGAAGGCTAAAAGAGCATGTTTTTATCAATGGTAAATATGTAGACTCTCTATTGCATGGATGCTTGGTTTCCTCTTCACCCCAATCAACTCAATCAAGGTGAAGACTCTTTACATCATTAGTGGTGTTAGCAGGGGTCTTGGCAAAGCCTTGGTTGATAAAGTAATCCTCCAAAATGATTCTGAAGTTCTTGCTATTGGCAGAGGTTTAAGCGACAATCAATTAAAATACCAGACCACTTTACCTACCCGATTTCATTTTGTTGAATTGGACTTAAACAAGCCCCACCTCATCTCGAAAAATCTCTCATCGAAACGAGAAATCATCTTGGCTGCCGATCGATTAATCGTCATCAGTAATGCAGGTACAGTTAACCCAATTGAGAAGATC
>DASYTA010000283.1:0-3483 GCA_036002745.1 Cyclobacteriaceae bacterium
GAGAAACTAAACCATCAACCTTAAAGAACTTTTAAAAGGCAGTACCCAACCAGCGGAGTTAGTGCTTACAAGAATTGTAGCCGGTGGAAGTGGTCAAGTGATCGAAAGAAGGGAGAAATGAAAAGAACAAGGGCATGAACATGCCCCAATTTTTTTTTAACGAAGCTCTAAATTTCTATGCAGCTTTCCTGCGAGTGAGCTTGCTGATTCTCTTGTATGCGATCAGGAATTGAAAAATTGCCTCTTCCGGAGTATAGTAGTGTAGTGGATAGGTTCCTCCGAAATAAAAGTTCTGGTACTCAATCTCCTGCGCTTGTATGTCAAAGGGTTTCACCGCTTTTAACAACTCCGGGGACAAACCATATTTTTCAAAGATCACCTGTTGTATCTTCTTCTCGATAGGAACTATGTCCCTGATGTTATCTTTGATTGGTTTACGGAAGTCACCGGTGATCGCTTCGCTCGCATCATGAAGTAAACCAGCAAATGCTAGTTCATTATCACTGGTCGCATCCAGCACTAGTTTCATGGTAAGCATCGAATGCTCAGCAATGGAAAAAAATTTCGGGACCTGCCCTCCAAAATGTGAATTATTACCGAGGCCTGCAGCGATGTCGTTAATGTTAATATGCTCAGGCTTTGGATCAAGAAAAGGTATCCGGATCCCGGACAACAATAGCAAAGTGTTGTTATGAGGTTGCATACTTGATAGTTTTGGACAAGCCAAATTTAAACAATTTATTTCACTGCGACTGCAACCGGTACCTCGCTAACGTCTGCGATGAGATCAACTAAAACCATCCTTTCAAGAACCTCAAGAGTTCCTTTTCGCTCTTTCTCAAACCAACTCTTTGCTGCTGTGTATTGCATTTCCTGAACAACAAAAGACAGCAGATTAAAAGGTTCGTATTCTCCGAGTAACGTCCCTTGTGAAAAGGCGCGTCTCATCGTGTATCCCATTCCATCGAAAAAGTTAATGGAGATATCAAACTCATGCGCTCCGTCATCAGGAATTGTTTCCAAAAGAGAAAACATGTAGTCCTGGGCTTCAGGAAAAGTATCGAAGATCTTATTAAACACCTCACAAACGTCCCTGCCATCTCTGCGATCGATCGTGAGAGAATATTTCAGTAACGCCAGCTTCCAGATATTTTCTTTGCAGAATGAATCAATTTCTTCCTCTGTGGCTGAGGAGAGTTCCTTCTCGGGATAACTCGTTTTAAATTTTTCGACCCCCTTGGGAAGAATCATTTTCATATCAGTAGGGGTAAGTACGACCAGATCGTTTCCAATAATTGAAAAAATCCTGTAAGGGCTGAGGATGTTACTCATGGCAATGGGTTTTGTTTAAAACCATTGTCTCTTTTTAGGCCGAAATCATCCCTTTACCACCCCAACCAGTGATTTGATTTTTCCTAAAAAACATACTATTTTAGAACCGTCCAAAACTATCAGAACATGAATCCAGATTGCTTTTTTGAGGGCTCTTCGGCTTCATATTTTTTTGCCACCTGGTTGCTGAATCGCGACCTCATGTTCCATCAGTTTAGGAGCAAACTACACTCTAACAAACTAAACCATGGAAAACACAACCAACCAAAAAGAGGATTTCAAAATCAAACTTGAAAATTTCAGGGAGGAGGAAAAACTATTCCTCGACAGAAACGCTGACCTTCAAGGATTGCTTCGCGCGGAGAACTGGGTGCAAAGAAATCCAGCCAACCTTCGATTTGAAAAAAAGGGAATGATCGTTGATTTGCAAAAAGTCCGTCAGGGGTGGGCCTGGGGTATCGACGGCGCTGAACCATCAAATACTTCATCGATAGGCTTGCTTTTGAAATACGAGAATCATGCCGATGTCCAGCAAAAAAAGAAGCCATGGCAATATCGTCAGGATGCTGTGGTCGCAACGAGAAGATATATGTTGTCATCTGCCAAGGCGGAAGTAATTCAATCCTACAATGCTCTTATTCGAAAACACAGAGATATAACAGACTGGCTCTCCAAGCAGGGGGAAGTTTTTTTTGGAAAAAATAAATCATACTCCAAGCCTGAAGAAAAGAAAGAATCAAATGAAAATAAACTGACCGAATTCCTTCTCACGGAAGTTAGTCTTTTCAAGCTCGCATTAAATGCAGGTTATGCCGTACGTGAAGTAATCAGTAATGATCAGGTTCCAGCGGAAACCATAAATGAGATCAGAAAAAAAGCAGATCTATTGATCACCGCAAGAAAATTGGGATCTGTTACTCCGATAGGAAATGACAACTACAAGGCTTCGGCTGGAGGTAAGGATGTCGTCATTAATCACGAGCGTAATGAAGTCTTTATTGAAGGAAATAATGAGACAGACCAGGGAAGGAAGTTTTCTGTTATTGATATGGCTATTTTCCTCACTGGTAAAACGTTCAAGGATATTATCAAAGATCTTGGCCAACAGACCGGTATCGATGTATCACCTATCCAAAAGAAGTTCTCAGAGCCACGACATGTAAAGGAAAAGACGATGCTTACCATCATGAAAGAAAAGTCATCGGGCCGATACCTTTTTCATGAAGTAAACACGGGCCGCTCCGGAGACGCAATTGCTTTCATCCAGATGGAAGCGCTGAGGGAAGGACGTAATCTCACGCGCGAACAAGCGCGGGGAAAACTTATTATGGAGTCGATGGAATTTCTACCTGAAGAAAAGCTGGAGCTTCTTAGTGAGCTCTTAAGGGATGAGAATAAGGATGAGCAAGCCGCTGTAAAAACAGAGAAGAAAAAGCAGGAAGAGGAACAAGAACATGTTGTAGCCGAGAAGAAACAAAAAGAGGAGGAAGAAGAACAGCAACAAGATATTCCACTAGAAGACATACTTCAAAATTTCAATCCAAACAAAGGAGGCAATTCAATAAAAATGTAATCATTCAGATATGGAAAATGCTGAAGTT
Source organism: Cyclobacteriaceae bacterium (assembly GCA_036002745.1). Classification (GTDB taxonomy): domain Bacteria; phylum Bacteroidota; class Bacteroidia; order Cytophagales; family Cyclobacteriaceae; genus ELB16-189. The sequence continues at coordinate 2,934 of DASYTA010000283.1, forward strand.
AAAAAATCCGTTGACCTGTTAAAGGTGAACGTGGCCGGCCAAAAGAAAATAATTCAATTCCATGATCATGCTGTAATCAAATCGGAGTTTACGCAATCTAAAATGGAAGTTGTGCCGGTAGCGGGATTATCGAAAACGAAATCGATATTATTCACCGGAACAAAATACGAATGCCTTCTCTATGGCACCGCAAAAAATGAAGATGAAAGAAAAAAGGTGGAGATCTACGCCGACCTCAAGGCACAGATAAATCTTCCCTCCAACAGGACCAACAAGGAAGAAATGGAAAACCTGATTAAATCTAAATTAGAGGAATTAAGAATATTACGCGGGGGTGAACTCTTGCCTCCGAAAGAAAAGGATCAGTATCTCCGTCACCTGGCTAGTAAAACAGGAGGTACGCTTCATTCGACTGTTCCTAAAAATACTAGTGAGCAGCAACGCATGACACCATAGGCCTAAATACTACAACATTGGCTGTTTTAGGTGCACCTTATGAAAATAATCCTCAATGAAAGTCTTTATATCAGATACCTTCTTGGTCTGTGAG
>DASYTA010000284.1:0-10570 GCA_036002745.1 Cyclobacteriaceae bacterium
TGCAACACCTAAGCCCTGATCATAAAAGTATTCTCACTTCATTATTGTCAAAGGTCACTCCGATGAAGGTGCAAGAGGTAAAAAATAGAGCGTTCATGGCGCCCGATAATTTATACGTCATTCCACCGGATAAAGGAATGATTGTTTTAGATGGGCACATCAAATTAACTCAACGAGCAAAAGGTGCCGTGTTGCCCATCGATGCTTTCTTTTGTTCATTGGCAGAGAAACACAAAGAAGGAGCGATCGGTGTAATTCTGAGCGGAAGCGCCAGCGATGGCACACGAGGAATGTCAGCCATCAAAGAAAAAGGTGGGATCACCTTCGCGCAAGATAGTTCCGCCAAATTTGACAGCATGCCAAAGTCTGCCATCGCAGCCGGGTCTGTTGATTTCATTCTTTCACCAAAAGAAATCGGTCTTGAGCTTACGCGGTTAGGCAAGCATGATTACATGAAAACTAAATCGTATGAAATAGACAAGGGAACAAAAAATGACACCCCCGAGTTGATCACCATTCTTGATTTTTTGAGTAAGCAGACTAAAGTTGATTTTAAACTATACAAGATTGCCACCGTCAAGAGGCGCATCTTACGAAGAATGCTTCTCAATAAACTGAAGTCGTTGAAAGAATACATCACCTATATTGAAACGAAACCCGAAGAGATAAAAATTCTTTTTCAGGATTTGCTCATTAACGTAACCAGTTTTTTCAGGGATTCAGAAGTGCATCAATTTTTAAAAGCAACACTTTTTCCAAAAATTCTGAAAAACAAACCGGATGGCGAGGCGCTGCGCATTTGGGTGCCAGCGTGCGCTACAGGTGAGGAAGTTTATTCCCTTGCCATGACACTTTTCGAATTGAAAAAAAGTAGTACGCTCGATCACCGCTTTCAGCTATTTGCAACCGACATCAGTGAGCAGGCAATTACCAAAGCACGAATCGGTGAGTATTCAGCCGATCAAATGAAATCCATTTCGCCTCATCGGCTACAGCGGTTTTACACAAAAATCGGCAACCGGTTTCGTATTATTAAAGAGCTGCGGGAGATGTGCGTATTTGCCACACACAATGTTTTAACTGATCCGCCATTTTCAAAAATTGATTTTATCAGTTGCCGCAACCTCCTTATCTATCTGGATGCTGAAGCGCAAAGAAATGTAATTCAAACTTTTCATTATTCATTAAAGGTGAATGGCTATTTGATGCTCGGCAAAGCAGAAACAGTGGGGCGGTCAACCGAGCTGTTTACACAAGAAGATAGAAAGCATAAAGTTTATATTCGAAAAGAAAGGGTTGGTAAGCGCAAATTACCTCCACTTCCGGGCCGTGTGGTTGGCACCACTATCAACAAAAATCAAAACCCTATAAAAAATAAAGTCTCTGTCGACAAGGGATTTAACAACGATATCGATTCTATTATACTTTCTCAATACACCCCGCCCGGTGTAGTGATTAATTACGCCATGGATATACTTCAGTTCCGAGGCGCCACTGAATTATTTCTCAAGCATTCAACCGGTAAAGCAAGCTTGAATATTCTGAAGATGATTTTACCCGAGATTGCGTTTGAACTTCGCTACGCCATTTCCGCTGCCATTAAAAATAAACGACCCGTTCGTAAAGAAGGCATCGAAATAAAATCGAACATTGGTAAACGCATCGTTAATCTGGAAGTAATCCCTGTTCCTTCAACTTGGAAAGAACCGCTTTTGCTTGTCTTGTTTAATGAACCGGAACAGGTGGAAACATTTTTGCCGGCAACCACTGAGCGTGTGCGAAATACGCTTGAAAAAAATAGGATGATTGCTAAGCTAAAAAAAGAATTGCTGACCGTGCGCGGGGATATGAAAACCTATGTGCATGAACAGGAAGTATTTACCGAAGAGTTACAGAACGCTAATGAAGAAGTTGTTTCAAGCAACGAAGAGTTGCAGAGTGTAAACGAAGAGTTGGAAACTTCCAAGGAAGAAATTGAGTCAACCAACGAGGAGTTGATCACAACGAACCAGGAATTGGAAACCCGTAATGAATTGCTGAATGAATCGTATGACTATTCGGAAGCAATCATTAACACCATTCATGAACCGATGCTTATTTTGGATAAAGAGCTTCGGGTAAAATCGGCCAACCAGGCATTCTATAAAATTTTTAGAGTCAGTAAAGAAGAAACCGAAAATGCCTTGCTATTCGATTTGGGAAATCGACAATGGGATATTCCTCGCTTGCGCGAATTATTAATCGGAATCATTCCGAAGAACTCACATTTTCATGACTTTGAAGTAATTCACAACTTCTTCAGTATCGGGCAAAAGACCATGTTGCTTAACGCCAGTCGGATCGTACAAAAAAGCCATGGCGAACAACTCATTCTACTTGCCATAAATGATATTACCGAACACGCCTTGTTGCAACTAAAGGAGAAGGAACTTCTCAAAAAAGATGCGATTGATAGCAAGACCTATAGTTTAAAATTGGAAAAGGCTGTAGAGCAAAGAACCAGGGAACTAGAGAAAGTTAATGAATCGCTCGCTGAAAAAAATATTGAGCTTGAAAAAATGAATGCTGAGCTTGAATCATTCGCCTACGTTTCAAGTCACGATCTTCAGGAGCCGCTTCGTAAAATACAAACTTTTGCTTTGCGGATATTGGAGACAGAAACTCAAAACTTATCGGAGAAGGGAAAGGATTATTTCAACCGAATGCAAAATGCAAGTGAAAGGATGAAGAAACTCATCGAAGACTTACTTGCATTTTCGCGTCTCAGTGCCGACGACAGAAAATTTGAAACGATCGACCTCAGCAAAATTGTTACAGAAGTAAAAATTGAGTTACGCGAAATAATTGAAGAAAAGAACGCCACCATCGAAGCTGTTAATTTAGGTCCAGTGCATGTCATCCCTTTTCAATTCAGGCAGCTCATGTACAACCTGATCAACAACTCACTCAAATTTTCCAACCCTAAGCTTCCTCCACTTATTGTGATAAAAAGCGTGATTACGGAAGGTGCTAAATTAGACGGTGATAAATTTCTTCCTGAAAAGAGTTATTGCCACATCAGTGTTACCGACAACGGCATCGGCTTTGACCAACAGTATAAGGATCGCATCTTCGAAGTATTTCAAAAACTTCATGGCAAGCATGAATACGCAGGCACCGGCATCGGCCTTGCTATTGTAAAGAAAGTAGTTGAGAATCATAATGGAATTATTACTGTCGCCAGCAAGCTTAACAAAGGAGCGACTTTTAATATCTACATTCCGGTAGAAGAGAAATAAATTCGTTGATAGTTATTAGTTATTGGTTGTTAGATGATCAGTAATTTGTTATTCCTGTAAGATATCCATCCTCAAAACCTATCTGTGAAATATGTAAATATCGTGTAGTATTTGTGTAACAGATACGAGTTGAAAAATGCGCAACTTATTGCAATAAATAATTATGCGCGATCTGATGTCTACTATAGCCGAGCCTGCTCTTGATCAAAAAGAATTGGATCAACTTTGCGTCAACACCATCCGGTTTCTTTCTATCGATGCTGTTCAAAAAGCGAACAGCGGCCACCCCGGTTTGCCTTTAGGTGCAGCACCTATGGCATATGTTCTATGGACGAAATTCTTAAAACATAACCCGATAAACCCAAATTGGTTTGATCGCGACAGATTTGTGCTTTCTGCAGGGCATGGTTCAATGTTACTCTACAGTTTGTTGCATCTCACAGGATACGATCTATCGTTAGATGAAATAAAACAATTTCGTCAATGGGGAAGTAAAACCCCCGGGCATCCTGAGCGTGGAGTAACACCAGGCGTTGAAACGACAACGGGCCCACTCGGACAAGGGTTTGCAAACGGTGTAGGTATGGCAATCGCGGAAGCATATCTCGCGGCTCGTTATAATAATGCTGAATTTGAAATCGTCAATCATTATACTTATGCAATAGTAAGTGATGGTGACCTCATGGAAGGTGTCGCTGCTGAGGCTGCATCGCTAGCGGGTCATTTAAAACTTGGTAAACTGATTTATCTATATGATTGCAATCACATCACTCTGGCATCAGCAACTTCAGTAACGTTCACCGAAGATATTGCAAAACGATTTGAAGCCTACGGCTGGCATGTGCAATCTATCGCAAATGGAAATGATCTTAAGTCGATCGAGTTTGCTATGCGTACGGCACAAGTTGAAAAGGAACGCCCATCATTAATTATTATCCAAACACATATTGGATTTGGATCACCGAATAAACAAGATACCTGCTCGGCACATGGTTCGCCACTAGGCGAAGAAGAAGTGAAGCTGACAAAGGAAAATCTGGGGTGGCCGATGGAGCCCGCATTTTTTATTCCTGATGAAGCCCAAATGTATTTTCGCCAGGCTGTTGATGTTGGTGAAAAATTGGAAAAAGAATGGAAGCAAAAACTCTCTCTGTATGAAAAAAAATATCCTGAGCTTGCTGCAGAGTTTCTAGAACTATTGAACGGAAGACTGCCATTGGAATGGGATTTGAATATTCCTGAATTTCCAGCAGATAGTAAGGGTATGTCAACTCGAGTGGCATCTGGAAAAATCATGCAAGCATTTAGCCCTTTGCTTCCCAATTTTATGGGAGGCTCAGCTGATTTGAATACCTCTACCTATACAGAACTTAAAGAGGAAGGTAACTTTGAAAACCCTTTAACAGCCATTGGTGATTTACAAGGATCAGCAAAAGGAGAATGGAGTTATGCAGGACGGAATTTGCAATTTGGTGTTCGTGAACATGGGATGGCTTCCATCTCCAACGGAATCGCAGTCCATGGCGGTACCATTCCTTTTTGTGCTACGTTCCTGACTTTTTCCGATTACATGCGGCCAGCCATTCGCTTGGTAGCATTGATGAAATTAAATGTAGTTTTTGTTTTTACTCATGATAGTATCGCCATGGGTGAAGATGGACCTACACACCAACCGGTAGAACATCTTGCAAGCTTAAGGGCAATCCCCGGACTGATCGTAATCCGTCCGTGTGATGCAAATGAAACCGCAATAGCTTGGCGAATTGCTATTGAATCCCATAATGCACCGGTGGCTTTGATTTTATCACGACAAAATTTGCCCACGCTGGATAAAAAAATATTTCGATCTCCTGATCGCCTTCGATCCGGTGCTTACATTCTGTTGGATGCATCCAATGCTCAACCGGATTTAATATTAATAGCGAGTGGATCAGAAGTTCATTTAATTGTAGAAGCTCAACAAGAATTAATCAAACATGATATTTCCGTACGGCTCGTTTCAATGCCCAGTTGGGAATTGTTTGAAGCACAGGGTTTGGAATATCGTGATGGAATATTTCCTCATTCCATCAAAACCAGAATCGCCGTGGAGGCTGGCGTCTCACAAGGCTGGCATCGTTATGTTGGCGATCAGGGAGAAGTGATCGGCATCGATACATTTGGTGCTTCCGCTCCTGGAGATGTGATGATGCGTGAATACGGATTTACTGTTGAGGATATATGTGCGCGTGCGTTGGCTTTATTGAAAAGGAATAATTTAGATAATTCAATACCCAAAACAGTAAGCCAATGAATCGAATCGGAATAGCCGCAGACCATGCAGGATTTGAATTGAAGGAGCACATAAAAAAAATGTTGCTTGAAGCCAAGTATGAAGTGGTTGATTTTGGTAATAACATACTAAACCAGGTCGATGATTATCCGGATTATGTAATTCCACTGGCACGTGCCATAGCAAATGATGGCATTGATCGCGGTATTGCAGTTTGTAGAAGTGGGGTTGGAGCTTGTATCGTCGCCAATAAAATTGCCGGTGTAAGAGCATGCCTGATTCACGAAACATTTTCAGCCCGGCAAGGAGTAGAAGATGACGATATGAATATGATTTGCCTGGGTGGTCGCGTAGTTGATCAATCGCTTGCATGGGAATTAACAGAAATTTTTCTCAAGGCTAAATTCAGCGGAGCAGAGCGGCATGTTCACCGTTTGGCGAAAGTGAAGGAGCTCGAAAAAAATGATATGAGAAAAACATTATGAAAATATCTCCTCTTGCTGGAAAGCCGGTTAAATCAGCGATGTTGGTAAATGTCCCTCGGCTCGTCTCCGCTTATTATACAGAGATACCTGATTACTACGAGCCTGATCAGCGTGTTGCGTTCGGCACTTCGGGGCATCGAGGTTCGTCACTCCTAAAATCTTTTAACGAGCGACATATTCTCGTCATTACACAAGCCATTTGTTTCTATCGCAAAGTACAAAAAATTGAAGGACCGTTATACCTTGGCTTCGATACGCATGCACTTTCAGCTCCTGCATTTGCTACTGCCATGGAAGTGCTGGCGGCCAATAACGTGGACGTGATGATTGCAAACGGCGATGAATACACACCGACCCCTGTTATTTCACACACCATTTTAAAATACAATTTAGAGAATGGAAGAGGTTTGGCAGATGGGATTGTTATTACTCCTTCACACAATCCGCCCGGTGATGGCGGCTTTAAATACAATCCGCCCAATGGCGGGCCTGCCGGAAATTCAATTACCAAGTGGATTGAAACGAGAGCTAATCAATTATTGAAAGATAGCCTCCGCCATGTAGAAAGAATTTCTTTCAACAAGGCGCTACATGCATCAACCACACATTGTCATGATTATATGGATGACTATGTGAATGATCTCGGGAATATTATTGACATGGACGTTATCCGTGATTCAAAAATCAGAATGGGTGTTGACCCGCTCGGTGGCGCAGGAGTTCATTATTGGGATCGCATTGCCGAACAGTATCATCTGGATTTGACGGTAGTCAATAAAATTATTGATCCAGCCTTTGGTTTTATGACAGCCGATTGGGACGGACAGATTCGGATGGATCCCTCATCACCTTATGCTATGCAACGATTGATCTTCATGAAAGATCGTTTTGATATTTCTTTTGCGTGTGATACTGACCATGATCGGCACGGTATAGTTACAAAAAGTGTTGGGCTATTAAATCCGAATCATTATTTATCGGTAATGATTTTTTATTTGCTTCAGCATCGACCAAGCTGGTCAGGTAATGCAGCTATCGGCAAGACGATAGTCAGTACTCAACTAATTGATCGCATTACAGCAAAACTCAAGAGAGAACTTTATGAAGTACCGGTTGGGTTCAAGTGGTTTGTTGATGGGTTGGCTGACTCATCGCTTTGCTTTGGCGGAGAGGAGAGCGCTGGCGCTTCTTTTTTAAGAATGGATGGAACAGTTTGGACAACAGATAAAGACGGTTTTATACCGGCCTTGCTCTCAGCAGAGATTACTGCAAAGCTTGGGCGTGACCCTGGCCTTATATATAAGGAGCTCACAAAAGAATTTGGTGAACCGTTTTATGAACGCACCGAAGCCAGGGCGACTCCTCAACAAAAAGAAAAATTAAAAAAACTCTCGGCAGATCAAATTGATAGTAACGAAATGGCTGGAGAAAGAATTGAAAACATACTCACCACCGCGCCAGCTAATAATGCGTCAATCGAAGGCGTGAAAGTGCAAACAAAAAATGGATGGTTTGCAGCACGCCCCTCAGGAACTGAAGACATCTATAAGATTTATGCTGAAAGTTTTTTAGGTGCTGATCATTTGCAGCAAATTCTTAATGAAGCAGAGAGTATTGTCAGTGCAACATTGGAGGTAAAGGAGGTCGTTGTATGAAATTAATACCGGTATTGGCTCACGAGCTCATATCCAATATGAGAGCGTTTTTTCAAACCAATAATTCAAAACTTACTTATCTCAACGAAGAACCTTTGCGAGCAGAGCTACTGAGTTCTGAGCAGATGGAACGTTTTGGAAAATCTTTGGCTGGAACTCATCAACTGAGTACAAAACCTGCGCAAGATCATTTGCTCAAGCGACTCGCAGATAATGAAATCATTCTGCACAAGGTGCGCAAGCTGCTCATCGATTCGATAAAAAAAAAGTATCAGATTACACCAGCCGGAGAATGGTTGATCGATAATTTTTATTTGATCGAAGAACATATCCGAAATGCAAAAACACATTTTCCGAAAGATTACAGTGAAGATTTGCCTCAGCTACTAGATGGTTCTGTTCCTGGGTTAACAAGGGTCTATGATATCATCCTTCAAATTATTTCACATAGCGATGGGCGAATCGATATCGAAAGTCTGAGCAGTTTCATAAAATCTTATCAAACCGTCACCAAATTGAAGTTAGGTGAACTGTGGGCAATACCGATCATGCTTCGCCTTGCATTGATTGAGAATTTAAGACGGGTTTCATCACGGATTGCCTTAGACCGAGTGGATAGAAATCTGGCAGATTATTGGGCTCAACAGATGATCGATATGGCGGAGAAAGATTCGAAAAATCTGATATTGATAATCGCGGATATGGCGCGGTCTGCACCACCGATGACGAGCGCCTTTGTATCGGAATTGTCACGGCAGCTTCGGGGAAAAGGACCTGACCTTGAGTTATCGCTAAAATGGATTGAGCAGCAACTTTTAGAAATAGGGTTGGCGATCACTGAAGTGGTAAATGCAGAAATTCAAAAACAAGCGGCAGATCAGGTTTCAATAAGTAACAGCATTGGTAGCCTCCGTGTGTTAGGAGCAATGGATTGGCGGGATTTTGTTGAAACGCAAAGTATTGTTGACCAAACTTTGCGCGAGGATAACAAAGGTATTTACAGTTTAATGGATTTTGCAACGCGAGATCGATACCGCCACGTAGTAGAATACATTGCAAAGAAGAGCGATACGACAGAGCATGGAGTCGCACAGATTGCCATTCGACTAATGCATGAAGATGCTCTTCTTAAACATAATGATGACCGCACATCTCATGTTGGTTACTATCTGATTGATCGGGGTGTGGCGAAGACAAAAAGGTTGGCACATATGCATGAGTCGTTTGTGCCACAAATGTTTTACTATTTGAAACGAGCTACCTTGAAAATGTATCTCATTTCTGTTTTTATAATTACGCTGACAATCAGTGCTGGTATTTTAGTACGGGCATATGAAGACACAAAAAACACCTGGCTGCTCGGGTTAGTTACTTTTCTTTCGCTCTTGTGCGCCAGTCAACTTGCCATCTCAATAATCAACTTCTTCTCTACGTTGTTAGTAAAACCACATTTGTTACCGCGTATGGATTTCTCTAAAGAAATTCCTGAAGACTACAGAACGCTTGTTGTCATTCCTGTGATGCTTACCACAGAAGAAGAAATAGAAAGTTTAGTGGAAGGATTGGAAGTTCGGTTTCTGGCTAACCGAAACAATAATTTGCATTTTGGTTTGCTGACAGACTATACAGATGCTGCACAAGAAAAATTGCCGCAAGACAAAGCGCTTCTGGATTTAGCGCAACAACGAATTGAAGGATTGAATAAAAAATACCAGAGGAAAAAAAATGATTTGTTTTTTTTATTTCATCGTCCAAGGCGTTGGAATGGAAATGAAAATGTTTGGATGGGCTATGAAAGAAAACGTGGAAAACTTTCTGAGCTGAATTCCTTATTGAGGGGAAATTCAAAAGATCGCTTTGAAATTATTGTGGGCGATCAATCTATTTTTCCTGCTATAAAATATGTAATCACCCTGGATGCAGATACTCAGCTGCCGCTCGGCTCGGCATGGAAATTAATAGGAGCGATGGCGCATCCATTGAATCACGCCTGGTACGATGAAAAAAAGAAACGCGTTACAAAGGGCTATGGCATTCTGCAACCCAGGATTACAGTGAGCTTACCGGATATTACAAGCTCACTTTATGCACGCATGCACGGCAACGAACCCGGCATCGATCCCTACACCCGAGCTTCTTCGGATGTGTATCAGGATTTGTTTGAAGAAGGCTCTTACATTGGCAAAGGAATTTATGAAATTGATATTTTTAGAAAAGCGTTAGATGGAAGGTTTTCCGAAAATGGCATCTTGAGTCATGACCTGCTGGAAGGTTGTTATGTTCGTTCAGGGTTGCTGAGTGACGTGCAGCTCTTTGAAAAATATCCTACAAGTTATGTCACCGATATGAAACGAAACTCTCGTTGGGTTCGCGGTGACTGGCAAATCTTATCCTGGATTTTTCCTTTTGTACCCGGTAAGGGAAGACATTGGTACAGAAACCCCATTTCAGGATTGTCGCGATGGAAAATAATAGACAACCTCAGGCGCAGCCTGGTTCCGATCGCGCTCACTACTCTATTATTATTGGGATGGGTTGCACTTCCATCATCGATGTTCTGGACAATAACTGTTTCCGGGATTATTATTTTACCGATCATTATAACATCAGTTTGGGATTCAATCCGAAAACCAAAAGATGTCATATTAGCACATCACATAAGTAATTCTGTTCGCAGTATTAAAGAGATATTCATAAGAACTTTATTTACGCTCATCTGTCTTCCATTCGAAGCATATTCAAATCTGACATCCGTCTTGCGCACGTTATTGAGAGTGTGGATCACCAGAAAAAAACTTTTGGAGTGGAATGCATCACCGGATTTGAAGGAGAACCGATCGGAGTTATCAGACTCTTATTCTTATATGTGGATTGAACCCT
>DASYTA010000285.1:0-10910 GCA_036002745.1 Cyclobacteriaceae bacterium
TGCCTCCAATGTAACTCCGCCGTGCGAAGCCATCGGAAAAAAGAGGATCAAAGCTTCCAGCGCGATCCACCCAACAAAAACCCGCGAGGTGTTTGTATTTGGAATAGAGATCAAAGGGTTTTGATCATCAGGTTTTTAAACCACACTTCATGACCGTGGTCTTGCAAATCGATATGACCCTTCGGAGCCATGCCGTAACCTTTCGCATCCTTCCACTTGCTTCCCTCCTTTCGCTTCAACCAATCTGCAGAACCTAATTCATATTCAACCACTTTTTGTCCGTTAAGCCAGTGTTCTATATGTTTTCCGTTGGCTATAATTTTCGTTGAGTTCCACTCACCTACAGGTTTCAATGTTTTCGATGTGGTGATATGCATCCCATAATTAGCCCCGGTTTCCGCCAGCCCCTTAAGCTCTTCAGGATAACCGATGTCATCTTTCAATTGATATTCTGGTCCGGAATAGTAAGGCTGTTCAAATTCTTCTGTCACACGAAACATTATCCCACTGTTTCCTTTAGGAGATATTTTCCAATCGCAGGTGAATTCAAAATTTTCATATTCTTCAGTGGTCATGATGTCTGATCGCTCATCGCCATCGCCGGTTGTACTTTCGTTGACGGGTTTGCAGTGCAATGCGCCATCCTTCACTTCCCAGGTATTGTTTTTTCTATTCTTAAAAATTTGCCAGCCACTCATCGACTTACCATCGAAAAGCAACTTCCATCCTTCTGCTTTTTGGGCCTCCGTAAGGCTTGGCAAAGCAGCCGCCTCGGTTACTGATATTGTTACATCGGCTGTTTCTTGATTTTCCTTTTTCGTCGGAGCACAAGCCGATGCTAAGAACAAAAGACAGAGTAATTTTTTCATTGATGGATTAATTAAATAAATAAGTTTTAGAAAATCTTCCCTGGATTCAAAATTCCATTTGGATCAAACACTTTTTTGATGCCGCGCATCAAATTCAAATTTACTTCGCTCATCGCGATAGACATGTATGGACGTTTAGCTATTCCAATTCCATGTTCACCTGAAAGTGTTCCGCCAAGGCTTACTGTAAGTTTAAAGATTTCGCCAATACCTTCCGGAATTTCTTTTTCCCAGCGTTCCTCACTAATATCTTCTTTTAAGATATTCACGTGAAGATTTCCGTCACCGAGGTGACCGAAGCACACTGTGTTGAATCCATATCGCTTGCCAATTTCTTTAATACCCGTGATTAGCTTTGGTAAGTTGGCACGTGGCACTACCACATCGTCTGACTTGGTAAGTGTGTACCAGTTCACCGCCGGAGAAATATTTTTTCTGATCTTCCAAAGTTCTTCTTTCTGAGCTGCGCTATCGGCAAAGAGCACTTCTCCACTTTGGAATTTTTCTACCACGCCCATCACACGCTCCGCATCGCGCATCAACACTTCTTCGTCATTGCCATCAAGCTCACAGAGAAGATAGGCGTTCATTCCGTCAACCAGTTTTGTCGTCACCGGACTATTCAACACTTTAATGCAGTAGTCAAATGTTTTGGCCGCAGCTTCTTTTTCAAAGAATTCCATTCCAGATGGTGTGATGCCTTCTTTGAAAATCGCTGCTATCGCACGACATGCTTCTTCGTTCGTCACAAACGGAATCATCATCAACACCGTCTTCTGCGGAAGTCCACGAAGTTTGAAAACAATTTTGGTGATGATACCTAGTGTCCCTTCACTTCCACACATCAATTGCGTGAGATTATATCCAGTGGAGTTCTTTAAAACGTTCGCGGCAGTCCAAATGATTTCACCGGTTGGCAACACCACTTCCATGTTGATTACATAGTCACGTGTCACACCATACTTCACGGCTTTTGGGCCGCCGGAGTTATTCGCCAAATTCCCGCCAAGGAAACAGGAACCGCGACTTGCAGGATCAGGTGGATAAAAAAGATTTTTTGCCTTCACCGCATTTTGAAATACTTCGGTGATCACGCCGGGCTCCACAGTCGCTTGAAGATTCAATTCATCGATTTCAATAATTTTATTGAAGCGCTCCATGGAGATCACCACGCCTTTTTTTGTTGGCAATGCACCTCCACTCAACCCAGTGCCAGCACCACGAGGCGTGACGATAATCTTATTTTCGTTACAAATTTTTAAAAGCTCACTTACTTCCTGAGTCGATCCGGGTTTTACAACCAGGTCGGGCATGAATTGATAATCTTCTGTCTTATCGTGGCCATACTCGGTGCGGTGTTCTTCATCCACAAAAACATTTTCACCTCCAACGATTTTCCGGAAAGCCTCAATCAACCGTTCGTTGATATTCACTTTTGGTTGAGCCTCCATTTCTTTTGTCTGCATCATTCTCGTATTTTTGTCCCGATAGCCATCGGGATCTATTAGTGAGGCATAAAATTACGCAAATATATTTTTTCCTATTGCTGGTAATTCTAGCAACCGGTTGCGCTTCCTCCAAAAAGTCTAAAATTAAAGATCAGGTCTCCACCGTAATCAAAACCGCCAGGGGCTACACGGGCACGCCCTACAAATGGGGTGGCACTTCAAGAGCAGGCATTGACTGCTCCGCTCTGACAGGGCACGCCTATAAATCCATCAATATTTTGCTGCCACGAACGGCGGATGCCCAAGCTTTGCAAGGGGAAAAAATTAAAAAGATGGAAGACCTAGAGCCCGGTGATTTGGTGTTTTTTGCTACAGGGAAAAAGAAACGGCAGATCACCCACGTGGGCATCGTTACCGAAGTAAAAGCCAATGACAATATTAAATTCATACATGCCTCTACTTCACTAGGCGTAGTGGAAACTAATCTGTACTCAGAATATTATATAAAGAGGTATCGGGGAGGAAGACGTGTGATTCAATAGAATTTTTATATTTGCAGCCCTCGGGGGATTAGCTCAGCTGGCTAGAGCGCTTCCATGGCATGGAAGAGGTCATCGGTTCGAATCCGATATTCTCCACAAATCCGCGAAAGCGGATTTTTTATTTTAATGCCTTCGTGGCAAGCTCTCTCATTTTCCTTATCCGATTCGGATCAACCGATCGAAGTTTAAATTCACTTCCTTGCTCATCGCCCATGCCGGCAATGTTTTGATTTTTGTAAGTCATGGCGCTGTCGCGGAATACAGTAGCAGAAAAATGGATTTCTGTTGCTTTAGTTTTCGAGACAATTTCTTCCACCGTACTTTCATTCACGCCCGATCCCGGCATGATAGCAATTCTTCCGTTAGCTTTTTTTACCAACTCGGCAATTAAGTCAACTCCCTTGACGGCTTGAAGTTGTTGTCCTGATGTAAGAATCCTATCAAAGCCAACTTCAATACAATCTTCCAACGCTTCAAAAGGATCTCGCGTCATATCAAATGCGCGATGACAAGTCACCTTCAACGGACGAGCACGCTTAATCAATTCTGTACAACGCTTTTTATCAATCGTTCCATCTTCGTTCAAAATTCCAAAAACGACTCCATCGACACTTAGTTTCTGACATTGATCGATGTCGCGCTTCATAGAATGAAATTCATAATTGGAATAATGAAAGTCTCCGCCTCGTGGACGAATCATTACAAACACATCGAGGTTTACATTCTGGCGAACGTTTTCAATCGTGCCGTAAGAAGGTGTTGTTCCTCCTTCACCGGGGTTGTCACACAATTCGATACGATCAGCACGGCCTTCTTGTGCCTTGAGGGCCGATTCAATATTATAGACGACTATTTCAACAAGCATCTGAACTTCTGATTTTAGTGACGAAATGATTACAATGACAATTTTCTTTAGCTAAATTTAAAAATAGTTAAATCTGATAAGTACAGTGACATCAATTATATTTCATCAACCAATTATTACGAATGAAACTGTTGCTTAAAATCTACCTCTGGTCAAGGATAGCAGTTGCAGTCTATCTTTTTGTGATGAACTGTATGGCAATGTACCGGCAAATTGAAGCTGGATTTTTCCATAGAAGAGGTCTCATAATGGGGGTAATCTTAGCCTCATGCATATCATTCTTTTATAGCTACTTTCTTTCATTCAGTAGTTATTCAGAATTAACTAACAGGAAACAACTATCAATTAAAACTAAGATACTGGGTATAGCCTCGGGAATAATTATGATAATATTTTTTTATGCTGTACCTCATCCCGATTGGATAACGATACTCTTAGGATGTATGCTGGCATTGTTTGGCGCCATGGATATTATCAGGCTGGTAATAAAAAAACATGACGATACAACTTTTAGAGGCTCAGAAGAAGATATTCTTGATGGGTTCCTGAACTAAATCATTCTTACAAGTCCATCAGTCTGGCAATTAATAATAACTCCTCGCGTCAAAAATTTTATTTGTAATGTCATTGGAATAAACAGCATACGTAAATCCCTTCTGCAATGCGTAGGCTCCGAGCTCGCCATTTTTGTTGATAGCCAAAAATCCTACCTGAATCTCTTTTGATTTTTTTGGTTGATTCTTGACAATGCGCTTCACCGCCAACTCACACGCGTCTTGAGGAGAATTTCCCTGTCGCATCAACTCTACGACCAAATGTGATCCGCAAATGCGGATCACTTCCTCTCCCACTCCTGTGGAAGTCGCTGCACCAATTTCATTGTCGATAAAAAGGCCGGCACCGATGATAGGCGAATCACCAACACGTCCGTGAATTTTGTAAGCCATTCCACTCGTAGTACATGCACCCGAAACGTTTTCACTGGCGTCCATGGCAATCATTCCAATCGTATCGTGATTTTCGATATTGGCAATCGGTTTGTATTCTGCTTTCTTCAGCCACTCTTTCCAAGCTTTCTCCGATTCTTCCGTCAACAAATTTTCTTTTTTAAATCCATTCGCCAATGCGAACTGCAACGCGCCATCTCCTACCAACATGACATGCGGAGTTTTCTCCATCACTTTCCTCGCAACAGAAATAGGATGAACAATATGCTCAAGACAAGCCACTGCACCACAATTAGCAAACTCATCCATGATACAAGCATCCAACGTTACTCGTCCATCGCGATCGGGCAAGCCACCCAATCCAACGGATGTTTCTTTTGGATCACCTTCAGGTACTTGCACACCAGCTTCGACCGCATCGAGAGCGCGTCCATTTTTAGATAAAATTTTCCAAGCTTCTACATTGGCGCCCACACCAAAATTCCAGGTGGAAACAACTATTGGCTTTGTAATCTTTTTTTGCTCTGCAAAAACTTTGCTCACCGATGCCAATGAGGCAAGCGATGCTGACGCTTGAATGAATTTTCTTCGAGAAGTTTTCACAGTTTCATTTTTTATACAGTTCACCCACTTTCATATCAATCGGTCCGGGCGGGCAGTATTTTCTCAGGTATTCTGTAAAGAGCGTTGAAAGATGTTCGAACGTTCCCTCGCCTTCGCTGATGCTGTGCGTGCGATTGGGATAAGCCATGAACTGAAATTGCTTATTGTATTTCACCAATTCGTTCACCAGCATCTCTGCATTATTATAGTGTACGTTGTCGTCACCTGTTCCGTGCACGTACAACAAGTTTCCTTTCAAATTCTTTGCATGCGTAATGGGCGATCCCTTCACAATGTCTTCCATGTTCTCCTGGGGCAAACCCATGTAGCGTTCTTCATAAATGTTATCGTACGTAAGCAAGTTCGTGACAGGCGCTATCGAGATACCCGTTTTGTAAATGTCGGGATACTGAAACATGAGGTTAAGCGTAGCGGAACCACCGCCACTCCAGCCCCACACTGCTACGCGACCTTTGTCAACATAAGGCCACTTCAAAATTTCTTGTGCTGCAAGCGCTTGATCTTTGATATTGAGTTGACCGATTTTTCTATAAATCGATTTGCGCCACTCGCGACCTTTCGGTGCAGGTGTTCCTCTACCATCCAACGACAAATAAATATATCCCTCAAGGGCCATGTCACCTTTATATAATCGGTTCCTGCCAATGCCGTAGGCATCGCGAACAGTTTGTGCGGCGGGTTCTGTATACACTTGAAATACTACCGGATATTTTTTTGAAGGATCAAAGTTGGTGGGTTTCACGATCCACCCGTCCATTTCAGTTCCTTCCTCTGTTTTTATTTTGAAGAACTCCACCATTTTTACAGGGCGCACGACAGCCAACTTTGCAGCAATACTTTCTTTTTCATTTACCGCTTTGTTGGTGCTTACATCGATCAACTCACTCATTGGCCTTGTGTAAGTGTTTGAGAAACTATGCTCAGCATATTTTGCATTAGGCGAAAAAGAATAATCATGCGTACCTTGTTGATCTGTTGGCGTGACTAATTCTAATTTTCCCTTACCATCGAGTTTTGTTTTATAGAGATAGCGTTGCGTAGCATTTGTTGGCGAAGCAAGGAAATAAACAGTGTTATTTTTTTCATCCATGGCCAAATAATCAATCACATCATAATCTCCTTTGGTAATCAACGTCTCTTTACCATCTTTTGTGATTCTGTACAAATGAGCCCATCCATCCTTTTCGCTCATCCACAAAAATTCCTTCTTACCGTTCAACCAAATAAAGGGGTGGCGAAAGTCGATGGCGAAAGTATTAGTAGAGAAAGGAAAAACATCTAACCATGCTTTGTCGTTTTCAGAAAAAATTTGTTTCGCTTCTCCAGTAGCTGTGTTGCAAGAAAAAATAATGCTCTCGTTTTGTTTGCGATTTAATTGCTGCACAAAAATCTCAGTGGTTGAATTCCATTCCAAGCGCGGAAGATAATGTTGCTGTGGGTCGCCAGGAATGTTAAGCCAATTCGTTTTGCCTGTGCTTACAGTAGCTACACCAATCTTTGCAGGCGAAGGGTCTTGACCCATGATGGGATATTCTACAGGAACAACTTTCGAATATGCTGAGTCGGTATTGTTGATCATTAGATAATCTCTAACCTTAGTAGCATCAATCTGCCAATAGGCTATCAGTTGACTGTCGGGACTCCATTGAAAACCATCGCGACACGATAATTCTTCCTCATACACCCAATCAAAAGTTCCGCTGATCAATTTGCGTGAGTGATTAGAAGTAATTGCCGTTACTTGACCACTTACCAAATCCTCCACATATAAATCATAACCACTAACGTAGGCTACTTTTTTTCCATCGGGAGAAAATTTCGCAAAACGCAAAGAAGATGCAGGCATGTCTTTTCCAACTTTATTCAACTTCTTAGACGCTAAATTCAATACCCAATAATCGCCTTCCGTATCGATGCGCCAAACTTTTTTGGAGTTTGTATAAATCAAAACTTGTGTTGCGTCATCTGAAAAATAAAAAGCCCTTGGTTTCAAGCTCTCCATTTGGCCGGAAGGTGTGAGATCCGCTTTTGATAAAAATGTTGTCTTTGTGTTTTCAGGTAAAGCATAGCGGTAAATTTCGCCTGCGTCTATTTTATAGTAAGAGTTGCCATCTTTTGCCCAGCGAATACCTTGAGCTGAGATTAGGCAAGGAATGAATAGCAAGAAAAGGAAAATGGGTTTGAGTATACGTTGCATGATTTCAGGATTTATGTTTCAAAATTAGAAAGGCATTGCACACTACCTAAATTTTTTATGCAAAAGGTCTTGTATACCACGCCTGGAGGGATTAGAACCATAATTCCAAGTTTTTCGTATGACGTTTTGCCAACATTGGCAGAAGGTACATTTTACCAGGAGAATTAGAAA
This sequence comes from Cyclobacteriaceae bacterium, assembly GCA_036002745.1. Lineage (GTDB taxonomy): Bacteria > Bacteroidota > Bacteroidia > Cytophagales > Cyclobacteriaceae > ELB16-189. Next base: position 7,664 of record DASYTA010000285.1, read on the forward strand.
TGTGAGGACTCAAAAATTAACAGTAAACAGGTTATGGAACATTTCCTTGAGGAAATAACTAATCAGGATAAAACGACCAATAAAATTTCGGTGTTCAACGCGAGCAGCCAAACCAATATCATTTGCATTTGCTTGCCGGCCATGGGCGTTCGTGCTTCCTTTTATAAAACATTCGCAAGTGAATTAGCAGTATCAGGCAATACCGTAATTACGGCTGATTGGCGTGGGCAAGGGCATTCATCACAAACCGCTTCGTATAAAATCGATTTTGGCTATGAACATTATGTGAGCGATTTGGATAACATCGTTCAATTTTGTCAACAAAAATTTCCGAACAAAAAGATTGTCTTAGTCGGACACAGTCTTGGCGGACAGATTGAAAGCCTTTATATCTCAAGGTTTCCTCAAAATTGCAATACACTAGTTTTAATTGCTGCTTCGTCGGTTTACCATAAAGGTTGGACAGGAAATCTAGCGCGAAAAATAAAAATAGCCGGAATACTTTTCTATCCCTTAAGCAGATTGCTGGGTTATTTTCCCGGACGCATTATTGGCTTTGGTGGACGAGAAGCAAGAACGGTAATGAAAGACTGGACTCGCAATTTAAAAACGGGCAGTTACAACCTAACAAATTCGACTTTTGACTACGACAATGCCCTCAAAGAAGCAAAGCCAAAGATTTTGTGTATTTCGTTTGACAACGATCATCTGACTGCCCCCAAGCAGGCCGTAATTAATTTGTTAAACAAGTTTGGTAATGGAGCACATAAAGAGCATTTACACTTTACTGAAGACGAAATTGGTATTCCAAATTTAAATCACTTCAGTTGGGCGAAACAACCAACGCCAATTGTTAAGCTTATAAATGAGTGGATTAAAAAATGAGAAGCCATCAGTCAGTACATTATCGCGATAGCCAGAATGAAGTATCTTTATAAAAGCCCTAATCAATAATCTATGAAAATGATCTTAATTCTCCTGACATGCGCAGTTTTCATCACCGCTTGTCAGCAATCTGTGGATAAAGAAAAAATTAAGGCAGAAATCTTTCAAACTGAAAAAGCATTTGAAAAGATGGCAGCAGAAAAAAGTATTGCTGAAGCCTTCTATTTTTTTGCTGACAATGACGCGGTCATCAAAAGACAAAACGATACGCTGATTATAGGGAAAGAGAATATTAAACTCTTTTACGAAAAAGGCAGAAAGGACGCTACCGTAAACTGGACTCCGGATTTTATCGATGTTGCAAATGATGCAACACTTGGTTACACATATGGAAAGTTCTCATGGAAAATAAAAAATGAAGAAGGTGCTGTAACGGAATACAAAGGCGTCTTTCACACAGTGTGGAAAAAGCAAAAAGACAATACCTGGAAATATGTTTGGGATTAATTCTTGAATATGAAGACCGATCCATTCAAAATAACCATCCACATGGTTTCGAGTGTAGACGGAATGATTGCCAAAAAAGACAATAGTGTTTCCTGGTTTGAGACCTCCGACAATTACGAGAAAGGAACAGACTCGCCGGATGTTGAAGCATTTCTTAAAACCATCGACTGCTATGTGATGGGCGCGCGTACTTATGAACTCGCGTTGGAACTTTCAAAGTCTTATGGATGGGCTTATGGAGATGTGCCTACCATCGTATTGTCTCATCGGGATCTACCGATCGAAAGAAAGAACATTCAACTTTATTCAGGCGACCTCAACCAACTCGTGAACGAACGACTAAAACCAAACTACAAAAATGTTTGGATTGTTGGCGGAGCTGTACTCACCAAAGATTTCATTCGTCTGAAGCTTGCCGATGAAGTAAGGATTACTATTCTGCCCATCATTCTTGGAGAAGGTACACCGTTCTTTGATCGCATTCAACTAGAGCAAGTTCTTCACGTAAAAGACGTGACTGCCTACAAAAATGGCATGGTCGAGCTTCACTACGAAATCAAAAAATAATCATCCGCTTTAAGCGGAAATAGCCAGTTCAAATTTTATTTCTTTATTTAGTTGACTTTGTCAACTAAATTTTATTGCTTGGTTCCATGAAACCACAGCACATCCAGGAATTGCGAGCGTTTAACCGATTTTATACCAACATCATCGGGTTGCTCGACCGGCATATTCTTAATAGCAATTACTCTTTACCTGAAGTGCGTATTATGTATGAGCTATATCATCGCTCAGCCCTCACCGCTTCTGACATCATTGCATTATTCGATATCGATAAAGGTTACTTGAGCAGAATCTTAAAAAAATTTGAGAAGAGTAAGCTGATCAATAAAATAAGTTCACCCTCTGACAAACGGGCTTTTGTTGTGCAATTATCATCAAAAGGGAAAAAGGAATTTGAAACACTCAACAAGGCATCGGATAAGCAGATTGAAAATTTCTTAAAGAACCTTCCCGATAAAGACTGCGATGATCTAATTAAAAAAATTAATGAAGCACAAAAACTTTTAAAGAAAGGATTGGGCCATGAATGAAGCTGATAAAATATTGGACAGCATTACAATAAGAACTGAGCTAAAGCCAGGCGATTTGGGTTACGTTATCCATCGTCATGGCAAGCTGTATGATGAAGAATACGATTATGGAATCTCGTTTGAGATGTACGTTGCATCAGGCATGCATGAGTTCTATGAAAAATACGATCCGGAACTGGACCAAGTTTGGATATACGAGCACAACCAGAAAATTATTGGTTTTCTTCTGTTGATGAACCGTGAAAATAATACCGCGCAGCTTCGCTACTTCTACATCGATCCGGAATACAGAGGCCTGGGTCTTGGTAAAAAACTGATGGAGCTTTATATGGAGTTTCTTAAAAGCAAAGGCTACAAGTCTTCTTACTTGTGGACAACACATGAACAGCAAACAGCTGCCGCATTATACAAGAGACACGGTTTTATTTTGACAGAGGAAAAACAGTCCACTGCTTTTGGCAAACTGCTAAAGGAACAACGCTATGACTTAATTGTTAAATAATTTTCTATGTCGATGATTTTGCGAAAAGCCAAGGTTTCTGACGCTCCTATCATTTGGAGGATTTTGCAAGAAGCAATTGAACAACGAAAACTGGAAGGCAGTAGGCAATGGCAAGATGGTTATCCTAATCAGCAGACTGTTCACGATGACATTGCCAAAGGATATGCTTACGTACTTGTTGATGAAGATGGAGTTGTAGCTTATGTAGCCATTATTTTTGATGGAGAACCAGCCTATGATTCTATCGAAGGGAAATGGC
>DASYTA010000286.1:0-4250 GCA_036002745.1 Cyclobacteriaceae bacterium
ACGAGGAGTATCAATTGCGCGATTTGCTTCAGAAAAAATTAAACATCGCCTATTTGCCCGAGCGCGTGGTAAGTAAATACGCTTCTATCGTTCAGCAAGAAATTCCATCGATCCGTGTAGACTTATTGAATTTAGTAAAAATTTATCCCGTAAAAGATGTTGCACAATTCGAAGAGGTGATTGACATTCTCGATCCTATAACACCTCGATTGTATTCTATTGCTTCATCGCTTTCTGCTCACGAAAATGAAGTTCATTTGACCGTGGTGCGTGATTGTTTCTCGGTGAATGATGAAATGCGTTACGGCTTGTGCTCTAATTATCTCGCTGATTTACCTGCAGACACTTCGGTGGATTTTTATATTCACAAGAATTCAGAATTCAAACTTCCTGCAGCTGACAAAGATATCATCATGATCGGGCCAGGTACCGGCATCGCTCCTTTCCGCGCTTTCATTGAAGAAAGAAATGCAACGGGAGCTAACGGTCGAAATTGGTTATTCTATGGCGATCAACATTTCGAATCTGATTTTCTCTATCAAACAGAAATCCAGAATTACCTGCAAATGGGAGCATTAACCCATGTTGATGTTGCTTTCTCGCGCGATCAGGCAGAAAAAATCTACGTGCAGCATAAGATTTTAAAACAAGGAGAAGAATTTTTCAATTGGCTTGAAGCGGGTGCTCATATCTATGTGTGCGGAGCAAAATCTCCCATGAGCGATGATGTTGAAAATGCTTTAGTTCAGGTTATCGAAAAGTTTGGGAATAAAAATGCAGAACAGGCACAAGCGTATTTAAATCAGTTAAAAGAAGAAGGCCGATACCAAAAAGATGTCTACTAATCTAGTTACAGAAAAAGCGGTTGAAAAAAATCTTTCACCGGTTGAAAAAATAAAAAAGGAAAGCCGCGGATTAAGGGGCTCAATTGTATCTGGCTTGGCCGATGAAATTTCTGGTGCTATCAGTGAAGATGATCAGGCGCTCATTAAGTTTCATGGCATGTATCAGCAAGATGATCGCGACCAACGCGATGAACGTGCAACCAAAAAACTGGATCGCCTTTATTCTTTCATGATTCGCCTTCGGTTGCCAGGAGGCTTTCTGACTCCGAAACAATGGATCGCCACACATGAAATTGCAGGCAAGAATTCTACGGGTGTGATTAAAATCACATCACGACAAACGCTGCAATTGCACGGAATGATCAAGTCGAAGATCAGACCAACGATACAGGCATTTAATGCTGCTCATTTGGATTCCATCGCTACGTGTGGTGATATCAATAGAAATGTGTTGTGCAGTTCACATCCGAAGCAATCGCCTATTCATAAAGAAGTGTTTGCTTATGCCGACAAAATCAGCACGCTGTTGATGCCCAAGACAAAAGCTTACTACGAGATTTGGTTGGATCAAGAAAAACTGGCTGAAAAAAAAGTAGAGGAAGATCCTTTGTATCAAGATCGTTACTTGCCGCGCAAATTTAAAATTGCCATTGCAATTCCACCCAATAATGATGTTGATGTTTTTGGTAACGACATCGGACTAATTGCGATTATAGAGAATAACAAACTCTTAGGCTTCAACATTGCAGTGGGTGGCGGTCTTTCAACTACACATGGAAGTAAGAACACCTACGCTCGCCTGGGCACTATCATTGGTTTCTGTGACCCAGAAAAAGTTCTCAAGGCTGTTTACGAGATCGTCACGATTCAACGTGACTTTGGCAACAGAAGCGATAGAAAATTAGCAAGACTAAAATACACGCTTGACAGAGTTGGGGTTGATTGGTTTAAAGAAGAGTTGGAGAGGCGAACAGGCTTCACGATTGAAGCCCCAAGAGATTATCAATTCACCTCCCGCACTGATTATTTTGGATGGCATAATGATAGCCAAGGTTTGTGGCACTACACTCTGTTTGTTGAAAACGGCCGCGTAACAGATCTTGAAAATGCGAAACTGAAATCTGCACTCCTTGAAGTCGCCAAAACTAGCAAGGCTAATTTCCGCTTCACCTGCAATCAGAATGTAATCCTAGCTGACATCAAAGAGGCAGATAAAAAATCAGTTGAGGAAATTCTTAATAAGCATCGAGTAATCGAAGCGACCGAAGGCGCTTCAGCTTTGAGAAAAAATTCAATGGCTTGCGTGGCATTAAATACTTGCCCTCTTGCTTTGGCAGAGGGACAACGCTATCTTCCGCAGCTTATTTCTAAAATAGAACCGATATTGAAAAAGTATTCACTAGAAAATGATGAGATCATTATTCGTATGACGGGATGCCCGAATGGATGCGCTCGTTCTTACATTGCTGAGATTGGTCTTGTGGGTACAGCTTATGGTCGTTATAATTTGCACTTTGGTGGTGATCGTGTTGGTGAGCGACTAAATAAAATTTTCAAAGAAAACCTTGACGAAGAATCTATTTTGTTCGAACTCAACGGCTGGTTGGGCCGTTACAAGTCGGAACGAAAACCTGGCGAGACTTTTGGTGACTTTGCTATACGCGAAATAAAATTTAACTGATCATGACCGAAAGCAACGTCATTTCAACTGCTAAAGAAACTAATAATCTTTTCCCGGTCTTTATCAAGCTGGAGAATCTTCGCCTGCTGATTGTGGGCGGCGGGGCTGTAGGTCTAGAGAAATTAAACGCAGTCGTTACCAATTCACCCGCTACTAAAATCACATTGGTTGCAGAATCTATCAGCGATGATATAAAAAAACTGGCGGAGAGTAACACAGTTGAATTGATAGAGCGCAGTTACAACTCTGATGATCTTAATAATGTTGATCTGGTGATTGTAGCTGTAGATGATAAATCAATAAGTGCACTCATTCAAAAAGAGGCCAAAGAAAAAGGTGTTTTGGTTAACGTTGCAGATACACCCGAGCTCTGCGATTTTTATTTGGGCTCAGTCGTTAAAAAAGGAAATTTAAAAATTGCGATCTCTACCAATGGTAAGTCTCCTACGATCGCTAAAAGATTAAAAGAAATATTTAATGACTCCTTGCCAGATCAGGTAGATGACCTACTGGAAAATATGAGCATTATTCGCGGAAAGCTGAATGGAAATCTTTCCTCAAAAATTATTGAATTGAATAAGATTACACAATCTCTTGTTGCGGGCAACGGCTCAAGTTCAAAAGGGTTAACTGAACAACAATGGAAAAGGATTGCCACTTATTCTTTATTCGCATTCTTTTTCATGTTCCTTGGTCACATACTTCTATCCTATGTGCCCTTATCAGAACTATTTCAAGATTTCAAAAGAGTTGTATTAAGTGTCGACTCCAATTTTTATTGGATGATCGGAGCAGGCTTCCTTGCGCAGATGGTTGATGGTTTATTAGGAATGGGTTATGGTGTTACTTGTACCACTGTACTCTTATCGCTCGGTGTTAATCTTCCGGCTATCAGCGGAAGTATCCACACCGCTGAAATGTTTTCAAGCGGAGTCTCCGGATACAGTCATTATAAATTCGGGAACGTCAACAAAAAGCTGTTTCAGAAGTTATTGATTCCTGGAATTTTAGGAGCAGTTGCCGGAGCTTACTTGCTTTCAAAATTCGGGAACGAGTATGCGTTTTACATTCGGCCCCTTCTTGCCGTTTATACTTTATTTCTTGGAACAAGAATCCTTCGCGCTGCTTTCAAGAAAAAAAGAGAAGTTAAAAAAGTAAAACGAGTTGGCTGGCTAGCGGGTGCAGGTGGATTTCTCGATTCATTTGGAGGTGGTGGTTGGGGACCGTTAGTAACAAGTACATTAATCTCCAAAGGGAGAAGCCCTCAGTATGTAATTGGTTCCGTTAGCATCACTGAATTTTTTATAACACTCGCTAGTGCCCTTACATTTTTCTCCATGCTTGGCATCAGTCACTGGCCAGTAATTTTGGGTTTGATTGTCGGCGGAACCGTAGCTGCTCCATTTGCAGCAAGGTTAGCAGGTAAGCTCCCCGTCAAAGCTATGTTCTTCGGTGTTGGGGGGTTAGTCATTATCTGGAGCGTAATGTCATTGTCGAAATTTTTGTTGAGCTTATAACCCGATCATAACATCTGATTAGGTTTTGATTTTAACATGACGACATTCATCTTTGCCAAAAAGAAAATCCTTTGATTGTTTCCAAACCGCAAACCAGCACCATCACGTCATTCGTCTTCTTCATTTTAATCACAGTGATTGTAGTGGCAATGAATGCAATGGTGATTGTTAATAACCAAATCGTTGCTTGGTATAATTATGCAGTAG
>DASYTA010000287.1:0-2145 GCA_036002745.1 Cyclobacteriaceae bacterium
GGTTGAAGATGGACGTATCTATAGGAGAGCTTCGCAATATTCCTGGAACGTTGGTAAATCCAAATATTTTTAAAGAGGGAACAAGTCAATGGCAAGGCGGTTACATGAGTTATGCCAACACACGACATCCTTTCACAGGAATTCAGATTACAGAAAAAGGTTTAGATGAACTTGCTAAGATTGTCGATAATGTTCGCAGTATGGTGGGTTATGAAATCCCTTTGTCTACCGATCACTACGGTCACTTCGACTTAAACAATTGTATTCGCCTGGGCAAAGCGCTTGATAAATATCGTCTTGCATGGCTTGAAGATATGGTGCCCTGGCAAATGACCGAGCAACACAAAACAATTACGACAGCATTGGAAACTCCTACACTTACTGGCGAAGACATATTCTTACTTGAAAATTTTAAACCGCTTATCGATAATCATGCAGTTGATATTATTCATCCTGACTTAGCTTCTTCAGGTGGATTACTTGAAACAAAACGAATTGGAGATTATGCAGAAGAGAAGGGAATAGCCATGGCTATGCATCAGGCCGGCACACCGATTTCTTTTATGGCTAATGTACATTGCGCTGCTGCTACTCAAAACTTTCTCGCGCTCGAACACCACTCCGTAGATTTACCATGGTGGGAAGGATTGGTGAAAACGACAGACGGAAGAAAGTTAATCGACAAGGGTTATGCTCCCGTTCCGTTGTCAGCTCCTGGCTTAGGAATTGAACTGATCGATGAAGAAGTAAAGAAGCATCTTCACGCAAGTGATACGACGTATTTTGCACCGACAAAAGAGTGGGATGAAAAACGTTCCCACGATAGAACTTACAGTTGATGAGTTAGTTGAACTTAAAGCCTGACGTAAATATTATTTATGTCGGGCTTTTTTAAACACTTTAAACTTAAATCCTTTAACTCTTTGAATACTAAAATTCTTTTTCGAATCGCTACTGCTCTATCAATTCTTTCATTGATTGCTTCAATATTCATTATTTCACTTAGCGGAATTGAAAATGCTGGGCCATCACTCATCCTGTTTTTAGTTTCATTGGGAATATCATTCCAAGGTTACGATCACTTGAAAGGATTTAGTTATTCAACAATGATTTTCGCTGTAGTAACAACTGCATTATACTACCCTGCTAATTTCACTGAGATCAATGGATTCAAATTGATCACATTAATTCCTCCGTTGATTCAAGTGATCATGTTCGGCATGGGAACATCGATGAGTGCCAAGGATTTCATTTCCGTAGCGAAAGAACCCAAGGCGGTATTCATCGGTATAACAGCGCATTTTATTATCATGCCGTTGCTTGGGTTTACGTTAGCAAACGTGAGTGGATTTTCACCAGAGATTTCTGCTGGAATAATTCTTGTTGGTTGTTCACCGAGTGGTCTTGCTTCGAACGTAATGAATTATTTAGCGAAAGCGAATTTGGCATTGTCCATAACGATCACTGCTATCGCTACATTAATGTCTCCATTCACCACACCTTTGTTGATGAAACTTCTCGCAGGAACCTTTATCGAAATTGATATCTACAAAATGATGTGGGACATTTTTAAAATGATCATGATCCCCATTGGAGCAGGTTTACTATTCAACAAACTGTTACACGGAAAATCTCAATGGCTTGATAAAGCGATGCCTTATGTATCGATGCTTGGGATTGCTGGTGTGATTGCGTTTGTTACTGCTGCGGGTAGAGAAAGTTTACTCAACATCGGACTGATCCTTATAGGGCTGGTCTTTATACACAATACGCTTGGATATTTTATTGGCTATTGGAGTGCCAGAATACTTAAACTTAGTGAACGTGATAGTAGAACTGTTGCCATTGAAGTAGGAATGCAAAATGCAGGACTTGCTTCGGGCATCGCGAAAGAAATGGGAAAAATTGCTACGGTTGGTTTGGCTTCTGCAGTTTTCGGACCGCTCATGAACATCACAGGATCTATACTTGCCTCTTACTGGCACAGAAGACCACCGAAGGAAAATGAAAAATAAATCATCACTTAAATTACTATGAACAAATTATTTGCAACACTATTAGTAATCTCACTGTGTTTCTCTTTGCATGCACAACAGATTTCGAAAGAGGAATTAATCTTTTTAACTCCTTCTTGGAAGGGAGAGC
>DASYTA010000288.1:0-3822 GCA_036002745.1 Cyclobacteriaceae bacterium
TAGAACTAGTTTATAAATTTGAAAAGCGCAGTTTCGATTGCGCTTTTTTTTTTGAGCGTCTCACAACGTCACAGATCAGGGTTACTAAAGGTTCAAAGAAATATTGATTAAGCACTGTCCTATTTCATTCTTTTCATTTGTTATGAGGGTGTAATTCAAATGTTAAACCCTTAAATTGAAAAACTATGGACGAGTATGCATTAATTATGAGACATGAAGACGGCATGAAAGTCGCTTCACCAGAACAAATCCAGGCTTGGATGAAACAGACGATGGATTGGATCCAAACCATCTCAGCACAAAACAAATTTGTAAGTGGCACCGGGCTGCCGTTTGATAACGCGCGTGTAGTTACAAACAAAGACTCAAAGAAAGTAGTGACCAATGGTCCTTTCGGAGAAATCAAAGAAACCATCGGAGGGCTCGTCGTTGTGAGAGCAAACTCCATCGATGAAGCGGTTGAGTTTGCCAAAGGCTGCCCGGTGTTGCAAGGCGAAGGCAACAGTCTGGAAGTAAGAAAGATTGCGAAGAATGATGGTGTTCATTAAGTAACACACAGGCTCTTGTAATTTTCTTATGGAGCAGCAAGAATTAATACCGCATTTGTTCAGAACAGAGTTTAGAAAGATCGTTGCTGTTCTTTCTAAACTCTTCGTTATTGAGCACCTCGAAACTGCTGAAGATATCGCCAGCGAAACATTTCTCACAGCACTTGAGACATGGACCTATAATGGTATTCCGAAAAACCCAACGGCCTGGCTACATACAGTAGCGAAAAACAAGGCGAAAAATTCTATCCGACGAAATCAGTTGTTTGCCGAAAAGATTTCAATTGAATTGAAATCATCGTTTAACAATCTTGAAATTGAAGTTGACCTTTCACAGCAAAATATTTTAGATAGCCAGCTGCAAATGTTGTTTGCTATTTGCCATCCAACAATTTCCACTGAAGCACAAATAAGTCTTGCACTGCGTGTGCTCTGCGGTTTTGGTGTTGATGAAATTGCCACCGCTCTTTTAACTAGCAAAGAAGTGATTAATAAGCGCCTGTTTCGTGCGAAGGAAAAACTACGTCTCGAGAAAGTTAAAATAGAATTCCCGGGCGAAGCAGAAATCAATCAACGATTAGAAACTGTATTGATAACGTTGTATTTACTTTTTAATGAAGGATATTATTCCGAAAGTCATGATTCGGTGTTGCGTAACGATCTTTGCACTGAAGCCATGCGGCTGACTTATTCTCTGATTGAAAATGAATCAACCAATCGGCAAATGGTAAATGCATTGTATGCGCTCATGTGCTTTCATGCGTCGCGATTTGAGGCAAGACAAAATGGAAATGGTGAAATGGTGTTGTATCAAAATCAAGATGAAACACTTTGGGATAAGGAACTGATTTCAAAAGGAGGGTATTATCTTCATCAAGCTGCCAAGGGAAATGAGCTTTCAAAATTTCATTTAGAGGCCAGTATCGCTTATTGGCATACTATCAAAGAAGATACAAAAGAGAAATGGGAAAATATCTTAGCGCTCTTTGATCAATTGCTGCAGATGGAGTATTCACCGATTGTTGCGCTCAATAGAGCCTATGCATTATCAAAGATCAAAGGAAAACACGAAGCGATTGTTGAGGCTGAAAGACTGAAACTCGAAACAAATCATTTTTACTTTACGTTGTTAGGTGTGTTATACATGGATATCGACAGGGAGAAAGCGAAAATGAATTTTCAAAAAGCATTCTCGCTAGCAATAACACAAACTGACAAACGGACTATACAAAAACGAATTGACCAGTTTTAAGATGGTAGAGGTTTTTAAAACAAATATTGACGACAGGCTTGTAGCTGAAGAAATTAGAAAACTTCTTCTCGATCATCTTCCTGATTGCAAAGTAAACTTTGATTTAGAAGACTGCGATAAAATATTGCGTATCGAGGGCTTCGTTTCTTCTGACGAAGTTATCAGGGTTGTTAATGAGCGTAACTTTCGTTGCGAGATACTTGAGTAAAAAATCAATCAATAACCCTATTCGAGTTGCGCCCTATTTTTTCCCGAAGCTGTAAATAACTTTTAATTCAATACCGTACGAATATAATTTTTCATTGGGGGGTTCATAATATGCTCCCTTGGATGTAATCGGTTTGAGAGAATAATTTGCGTTTGGAGCTAACCCAATATATAAAGTATTGCTTATTTTATACAACACTTCGATTCCTCCACCAACGCCAATATTGTACATGTTAAAACCTTGATCTTTTAACTCTTGATAGTCTTTAGTTTCTTTTTGCGCTGTAGGACGACTGCCCATATAAAATGGTAAAACCAAAAAGTCATAAGGAGTATAAACAGCTTGAATAAGAAATTGATTTCGCATTTCAAGCTTAATGTTCAATCTTATCCTTTTAGAGTTAATTGCACTATATTTTATACCTAATGGAATTTCGATGTAATTGTATCGATGCTTTTCTGAATAAAAAGAGATAAATGGTTTTGTATCATAACCTTTTGTTGAATACAAAATTCCGCTCGATATATAGAATCTATTTAACAATTGACGATCATAAGTCACCCCTGCTTCCCATGAAATAATTTCTTTTCCATATGGGTTAAGGTATTCATAGTTGGAATCTTCTGTTCTATAAGAATTTATTACGTTAAAAGATAAACCCACATAGTTCTTTTGTGAAAAAACAGAGGTGGCAGAGGAAAGAAGAATCAGGAGTAGATTTAATCTGAACATCTTTTAAAAAAAGGTCGGGTTAAAATTAATTACTCTGAAGCTTGGGAACAAACAAAATGCAGGCCATATCTAATATAGTCCAACTCCTTTCAATTAAGATACAAAATTCCTAACATTGAGTTCAATGAAAGCCCTTACCTTCATCGGTGTTGAGAAAATTAATTATGAGACTGTTGCTGATCCAGCCATTCTTGATTCAAAAGATGTAATTGTTAAAGTTAGTTGCTGTGCTATCTGTGGTTCTGATTTACACGTTTATCATGGAAGAGAAGTTGGTATTGACCAACACACATGCATGGGTCATGAATTTGCCGGTGAAGTTGTTGAAGTAGGAAAAGATCTTAAAGAGCTGAGAAGAGGAGATGTTGTTATTTCTCCTTTTACGATTAGCTGCGGCCATTGCTATTATTGCAAAATCGGATTGACGAGTCGTTGTATTGAGAATAAACTTTTCGGTTGGGTGGAGGATGGGAAAGGTTTGCACGGTGGACAAGCCGAATACGTTCGTGTGCCGCTCGCTGATTCTACATTAATAAAATTACCCGAAGAAGTTTCAATAGAAGAGGGTGTACTTGCGGGTGATGTGATCTCGACAGGTTTTTATAGTGCAAAGCGAGCGCAAATAAAAAAAGATGGAGTATATGCTGTTGTGGGTTGCGGACCTGTGGGGTTGATGGCAATTTTAGGAGCAAGAGAATACGGTGCTGAAAAAATTTATGCTATCGACAAGGAGAGCTCAAGACTTGAGGTTGCAAAACAATTTGGTGCCGTTCCGATAGATGCTTCAAAGAACAACGCATTAGAAATTGTCAAAGAAGCTTCACAAGGCCGTGGTGCAGATGCAGTGATGGAGGCGATAGGTAACGCATTTAGCTTACAACTCTCTTATAATTTAGTACGACCAGGAGGGATCATTTCAAGTGTAGGAGTTTGTACAGAAAAACATTTACCTTTTTCACCAGTGCAAGCGTATGACAAAAACTTGACGTATGCTTCCGGTCGTTGTCCAGCCAGGGCAATGATGCCAACGATACTTCCTTTAATTCAGCAGAAGAAATATCCGTTCAAGTCCATCATTACTC